>CAMDCC010000018.1 GCA_945889545.1 Bifidobacterium breve
GCCCGGTCGCTGCTCCCAAGGATGGTCGTGTCACCACCGGTGATCTCGCCCTTGCGCCATGCTCGCGCGACGGCTGGACGCTCCGATTCCCCGACGACAGCGCCGACGAGATCCGACGGGTACAGCGTCTGACCGGTCGTGGGTCGCACATGGGCCAGGAGCACGAAGCGGTGGTCCGCTTCCCTCGCGACCGGGGCGAGAAGAAGCAGATCGGAGAAGCAGAGGTCGGCCAGTGGCTGCCATGAGCCCACGAGCCGCTGGGCGTGGCGCAGCGCGTCGCCGTCAAGCGCCGTGTTCGTGCGCGCGAGCTCGAGCAACGGGAGCGCCACACCCGCAGGCTAGAGCCGGCATCACGACCGCTGGCGAGCGGCAGGGTCCGAACTCCTGTCGAAGGGCACCCAGCCAACCAGCGAGCGCGGCAGGTTAGGAGTTCGAGAAGAGCTCCGTGCCGATGCGCCGGAGCCCGGCGAGGTCGTGGACGTCGTCCTCGAGTGCTGGCACCGTGGCCACGATGTCCGGCATGTGGTCGAGTTCCCTGCGCAGCTCGGACTCGCGAGCGGCGACCACGGAGTAGTCACGAAACGTCTGTGCCGCCGCCCGGAGCACGCGAGCAGTGCGGGAAGAGTCGGTGAACTCAGGGGAACCGGTGTCGGCGAGATCCGACGCGATCGAGTCGGCCTCGTCGAGGATCTTCGCCGCCGCGTCACGGTTGGCTTCGTTGCCCAGCGAGTCGGGCAGCATTCGGTTGAGCACCAGCGCCCCGAGATGGAACCGCCGCTCGCTGAGCGCATCGCAGAAGAACGTGGCCTCACGGAGCGGCGCGTCTTCAAGCGTGGTCACGACGACGAACGACGTCCGCCGCTCGTGGAGCAGTTGCTCCACCGACTTCGCCCGCTCGACGAATCCGTCGTACATCGACTGGAAGTTGAGGAAGAACTCAGCGATGTCTTGGAGGAACTGCTGGCCAAGCACCCGATCGGCGAGTTGGTAGAAGGGTCGACTTGCGAAGTTGACGAGTCGCGCGCCACGGCGACCACCGACGCGATACGGCATCGTGAGCCAACGCAACAGTCGCCCGCCGAAGAACTCCGCCATGCGCGCTGGCGCCTCCAGGAAGTCGATCGCGTTCCTGGTAGGGGGCGTGTCCACGATGATGAGGTCGTACTTGCCGCTGGAGTGAAGCTCGAAGAGCCGCTCCATCGCGATGTAGTCGTGACTTTGGACGAAGCGGCCGGTGACCGTTGCGTACATCCGGTTCTCGAGGATGCGATATGCCGTCTCTTCATCGGGGGCGTGCCGGAGGACGAGGTCGTCCCACGAGGCCTTGGTGTCGAGCATCGCCGCGTAGAGCTCGCCCCGGCCCTCGATGCCCGCGGCGCGCAGCACCTCGTCAGAGACCCTGCGCTCAACATTCCCGATGCCCTCGAGCCCGAGAGCATCGGCGAGCCGCTTCGCCGGGTCGATCGTAAGCACGAGCACGCGTCCGCCCAGCCGCACCACCGCCTCGAGGCCGGCGGCGGCTGCGGTGGTGGTCTTCCCCACCCCGCCCGACCCGCAGAAGATCACGATCTCGTGGCTTGTGAGCAACGGCTCGAGGCTCCGACCCACGGTGTGCTCGTTCACGAGTCGAGCTCCGCGCCGAGCGCATCCGCAAGCAGATGGATCGCGCGCAAGCCGTGATCGCGCGCGAACAGGTACGGCAGGTTCACCATGGGCAGGTCGACGGTGGCTCGCAGCCGCGTCAGATGCGGCACTCGCGATCGCCGCAACGATGCCGCCAACGCGGCGGCGTCGAGCACGGCCTCGGCACCTGGGCCCACACGAGCCTCGAGCAACTCTGCTGCCGGTGCCGTGCGGAGCGCCGCGACGACCGGCTCGTCAGCGCGGGTGAACGGCTCGGGGAGCAAGCGATTGACCACCACCACCCCGAGCGGAACGTCGAGCTCGCTACGGGCGCGGGCGACGAGGTCGATGGTCTCGGAGATCGGCATCTCCTCCGCCGACGTGACGATGTTCAGTGCGGTGATCTCGGGCGACGCGAGCAGCTCCGACATCCGCTCGGTCTGCTCGCGGATCCGCCCGACCTGCACGAGCTCGTGGATCGCCCGAGGCGAATCGAGCTGGGCGATCACGTGACCGCTGGCAACCGCATCGACGACCACGAGATCCCACGGCGCGCGGCCCTCGATCGATTCGCGCACCTCCCAGCACACCTTGCCGACGGTGAGGATCTCCTTCACGCCGGGAGCAGCGTTTGCGACGAACTCGAGGACGTTTGCGAACGGCCCGACACCGCCGAGCACCGGAACACGTACGTGGATGCGGAGGTACTCACGCAACGACGCGTCGGTCCGCATCTGCATCAAGTGCAGACCAGGCTGCACCTCCACGGGGTCGAAGCCCACATGCGAGTGCTCGAAGAAGTCGGTCAGGTTCCCTTTGGCGTCGACTTCGACGAGCAGCACGCGCTTGCCGCGCGCAGTGGCCAACAGCGCCGTGGCCGCGGCGACCGTGCTCTTGCCGACGCCGCCTTTACCCGTGAAGAAGAGGAGTCGACGGTCGAGCAGATCGAGACGCCCGGCTTCGACGCCGCGAGGCGTCGGGTGCACCGAGATCGGGCTAGCCGCCGAACCCGACGCGCTTCGCGCCGCTCTCGGTCTCGATCTCGACGTAGGCGACCCGCTCCGCGGGAACACCGACCCGGCGACCCTTCTTGTCGGTGAGCCAGAGGACGCCGTCGTCCTTCTTCAAGGCCTCGTCGAACGCCTTGGTGACGTCGTCGGGCTTGCCATCGAGCTCGAGGGCCAACTCCTTCGGGGAGTGCAGCACACCAATCCGTACGTCCATTGTGTGGGTCGATTCCATTCCGGCGTCCCGGCCTCCGGCCACGCCTCCATTGCATCTCTTGTGATCGAGACTATCGAGACTTTGCGGCCCGTCTGCGCTCGGGCGCCGGCCTCAGCCGATCTTGAGCTCGGGGTGGTTACGCCGACGGGGCTTGATCTGCGTATCGACCACTTCGGCGATGTGCCGGAAGATCTGCGCGGCATCGTCGTCGGGGTGTGCGACGACAATGGGGTGGCCATCGTCGCCACCCTCTCGGAGCACGGGGACGAGTGGGATCTGACCAAGGAGCGGCACACCGACTTGATCGGCGAGCGCCTGGCCCCCGCCCGAGCCGAACAGGTCGTACTGCTTCCCGTCATCGCCGCGGAACCACGACATGTTCTCGACCACGCCGATCACATCGAGCTCCACCTTCTCTGCCATCGCTGCGGCCCGCTGCGCCACCTTCTGCGCAGCCGGTTGCGGCGTGGTCACCACGATCACTTCGGCACGCGGGAGGAACTGCGCGATCGACAACGAGATGTCGCCGGTGCCGGGCGGAAGGTCGATGACGAGGTAGTCGGGCTCGCCCCAGTGCACGTCGGTGAGAAACTGTTCGAGCGCCTTGTGCAACATCGGACCGCGCCAGATCACCGCTTGATCCTCGGCGGTGAAGAAGCCCATCGAGATCAACCGAACTCCGTGCGCTTCCGGCGGGACGAGCACGTCGTCGATCAGGCCCGGCGGTTCGGCGATGCCGAGCATGCGCGGCAGCGAGAAGCCCCACACGTCGGCATCGACGACGGCGACGTCGCGCCCGCGTTCGGCCAGCGCGATGGAGAGGTTGGTCGTCACCGACGACTTCCCGACTCCGCCCTTGCCCGACGCGATCGCGAGCACACGGGTACGGGCATCGGTGAACGGGTTGACGCGCGTGCGCGCGCCGGCGCTGGGCGCGGCCGCAGCGTCCATGACGGCGAGCGGATTGGGCGGCGGCTCACCCTTGAGGAAGCGCGCCGCCAGCACCTTCTCGCCGTCGGTCATCTCCCGTAGATCGACGTCGACTCGCTTCACCCCGGGCACGGCCGACACGGCTGCCTCGACTCGCCGGGAGAGCTCGGCCCAGGCCGGACCTTGTGGAAGGGGCTCGGCGAGCGCCACCACCGCGCTCGAGCCATCGACCGCAACGCCTTGGACCATGCCGAGATCCGTGATGGGCACCCGCAGGCGTGGCTCATCGACGGCGGTGAGCGCTTCCCGGGCCGCGGTCTCCGCCGCGGGCTCTTGCCTCGGCATGGTGGGGCGGCCTTTCGGGACCTGGAGAGACGAACTGGGAGGACGAACTTGGACGGACGAAAACGGAGGAGGGGATTTCCACTACAACCATAGGTAGAATACCGCTCGTGGCCACCGAGTCCGCCCTCGCGGCGCAGCCTTCGCGCGCACTGTCGCCCGACGAGTTCAACGCCGCGGTCTCCGCCGTCACGAGCGCCTTTGGCGACCCGACCCGTCGCGAGATCTACCTCTTCGTCCGAGACCGATCCGTCGGACCGGATGTCGCCGATGGCGTGACGGCCAGCGAGGTCGCTGAGCACTTCGCGCTGCACCCCAACGTGGCGCGCCACCACCTCGAGAAGCTCACCGGTGGCGGCTACCTCATGGTGGCAATCGCCCCCGTCGGGGGAACCCGCCCCGCCGGCCGACCGTCCAAGCGCTACCAGGCCAGCGACGTCGATCACGCGCTCGTCCTGCCGCTCAAGCACGACGACGTGCTCGCCAACCTGCTCGTCCGGGCGCTCGACGCACTCGGCCCAGAGCAGGCGGAGAAGCTCGCCGACGACGTCGGCTTCCAGTACGGCCAGGTGCTCGCCGACCGCATGGAACCCGGCGCCGGTCACCGCTCCGTGCGCACCGCGATCACGGCGGTGGCCGACGCGCTCACCGCCCACGGGTTCGCCGCCCACGCCGAGTCCAACAACGGCGAGCTCTCGATCGTGTCGGAGTGCTGCCCATTCGGCGAGACCGCCCAGAACTACCCGCACGTGGTGTGCGCGCTCGACCGGGGCATGATCCGCGGCATGCTCGCCGGCTTGTACGGGGAGACGTCACCGCACTTCGAGGCGAGCCGGCCCGACGGCGACGCCCACTGCGTCGCGCGCGTCTAACCCGACCGCGAGACGGTGGCTCGCGTCTACCTCGACCACGCGTCGTCATCGCCATTGCGTCCTGCGGCCCTCGACGCGATGCTCCCCTACCTACGCGAGCACCACGCCGACCCAGGGCGCGTGCACAGCGAGGGCAAGATCACCCGGGTCGCCATCGAGGAATCCCGCGAGCATGTAGCGAGCCTCTTCGGTGCTCGGCCGCGGGAAGTCGTGTTCACGGCGAGTGGCACTGAAGCGATCAACACCGCTGTCTGGGGTGTGGTCGCTCGCGGGTTCGAGAACCTCGGGGCCTCGGCTGTCCACATCGTCACGACTGCGGTCGAACATTCGGCAGTGCTCGACGCGTGCGAGCGCAGCCCGGCTGAAGTCACGACCGTCGGTGTCGACCGTGTCGGACGCTTCCGCGCGGATGCTGTGGTCGATGCGATTCGCCCGGAGACGGTGCTGGTCTCCGTGCAGCTCGCCAACCACGAGGTGGGCACGATCCAGGCGGCGGTGCCCGAGATCGTTGCCGCTGCCCGCGAACGCGGCGTGCTGGTACACATCGACGCGTGCGCGGCGTGCGGTCATATCCCGATCGACTTCGCCGGGCTCGGCGCCGACCTGTGCTCGGTCACCGCACACAAGCTCGGCGGACCCAAGGGCGCCGCGGCAATGCTCGTGCGGCGCGGGCTTCGCCTCCCGCCGTTCGTCGTTGGTGGAGCACAGGAACGCGCTCGCCGTGGCGGGATCGAGGATGTGCCGGCGATCGTCGGGTTCGGCGCTGCGGCGGCCGAGCTCGCGAATGAAGGTCAACTTGCGGTCGAGGCCACCGCAGCCCGCTCGCTCACCGATCGGTTGCTCACTGCCGCACTCGCCGTCGACGATGTCGCCCAGCTCGGCGATCCCGAGGTCCGTCTCCCCCACCTTGTGTGCTTCAGCGTGGGTGGCGTGGAGGCCGAACCCGTGCTGCTCAGTCTCGACCAGCGTGGCATCGCCGTGCACTCGGGATCGTCGTGCTCCAGCGAGGCGCTCGAGCCGTCACCGGTGCTGGCCGCGATGGGCGTCGACGCCGACAAGTCGCTCCGACCGAGCGTGGGCTGGAGCTCCACCGATGCCGATGTCGACACCTTCTGCGAGGCGTTTCCGGACGTCGTCGCGAAGCTCCGCGCCTTGCGGACCGATTGATCGCCAGACTCTCTTCCAAACCCGTTTCGGGGCAATTGAGACTCCCTCGACGGGCGCTGAATTGCCCCGAAACGAGTCCCAGAACAGGAGGCAACACATGATCCCGGTCAAGCGACTCAACCACGCGGTGCTGTACGTGCGCGACGCAGCGATCGCCGCGGCGTTCTACCAAGAGGCATTCGGCTTCGAAGTGGTCGCCGAGATGTCCGGTGCCGCCTTCCTGCGCGCCGCCGGCTCCGACAATCACCACGACCTCGGACTGTTCTCGGTTGGAGCCAATGCACAAGGCCCGACTCGTGGCGCGGTCGGCCTGTACCACCTCGCCTGGCAGGTGGACTCGATCAACGATCTCGTGACCGGGCGCGAGACGCTCGGGCGACTCGGTGCGCTGTCCGGCGAGAGCGACCATGGCGCCACGAAGTCGTTGTACGGGCACGATCCCGACGGCAACGAGTTCGAGGTGATGTGGATGGTCCCGCGAGAACAGTGGGGCGAATACGAGAACGCAGCCCCGGTCGCGCCGCTGGATCTCGACGCCGAAGTGGCGCGGCACGGCTAACGGCCATAGGTAGTTACGCGAGAGGGATGGCTCGATAGTCTGCGGCCATGCCTACAACTCAGGATTGGTCTGCGCTCGCGACGGATCTCCACGACGCGCTCGCCCTCAACACGGCGCCCATCGCGATCACGTTTTCCGACGCGCGGCCCGACGGTGTCAGCAGCTTCGACGCACCGATGCCCGAACCGATGCCCGACGGCCGCACCGGCCGAGTGCCTGCCGGGTGTGTGTTCTGGATGAAGGCCGCCGAGTCGACCTTCTCGACCGTTGCCGAAGATCACGGCAACTGCTCGGTCGGGAGCATGACGCACGGCTTCAAGACCCTCGACGAAGTCGCCGGCAACTCCGACGTCGCCGCGCTGCTGGAGACGGGCTGGGTAACCATGGACGTGGTGCCGCAGATCCCCGTCGTGAGCGAGAAGCCCGGCGCAGTCACCTATGGGCCACTCGCCGACACGCCGGCCGACCCCGACGTGGTCCTGCTCCGACTGAACGCCAAGCAACTGATGGTGCTGTCGGACGCGCTGCCCGGACTCCGCATCGAAGGCAAGCCGCAATGTCATATCGTCGCGGTCGCCAAGGAGCAGGGTGAGATCGCAGCGAGCGTGGGCTGCGCGCTGAGCCGCGTGCGCACCGGCATGTCGGCGAACGAGATGACGTGTGCAATCCCGGCATCGAAGCTCGCCGGTGTGCTCGACACCGTGCAGAAGAACGCGGTGGCCGACACCGCCGTCGCCCGTTACGCCGCCGAAGACGCCAAGCGCTTCCAATAACTTCGGTCGCTCGTTGCGGCGCAGGGTACCTGCGCCGCGGGCACTCGCTCCCTGGCGAGCACCTCCGCTCCGCGTCGTTGCCGCGCGGTCGTACCAACTACTTCTTGGCGGCCTCGTAGTAGGGGTTTGAACCTGACGCGTGGTCGGTGACGTCGACGACGCGCGAGATCTCCGGGATGCCTTCGAGGATCGCGACCTCGATGCCCTGGCTCAGGGTGACCGCGGCCATGCCGCAGCCCTGGCACCCACCACCCATGCGCACATAGGCCACGTCGTCTTCAACAGCCACGAGCTCGGCGTACCCGCCATGGGCCGCGATTGCGGGGTTGATCTCGGTGTCGAGGATGGCCAACACCTTCTGCGGAAGCTCCCCAGAGAGGTCGGGCGCGGGTCGGTCGGCGCCCCATGCCGGCGCCGGCGCCGGCGCTGGCTGGTTCGGGTTCTTCATGACCATGCCGGCGCCCGTGAAGTCGAGCGTGGCACCCGACAGCTTCTCGACGCTGTCGTGATCGATCACGATCGAGAGGTCGTCGTGGCGCTGGACCACCCCCTCGCCCGCGGCGTCTTCTAGGGGGCGCAGCTCCATCGTGTACGTGTAGGCGCCGTTGGCCTCGCCGCTGACCTCGATCCAGAGCCCGAGGGTCTCGGCATCTGGCTCGGAGCTTCGGACCTCGACGATCTTGCTGCGCGCTTCGTCGGTCAGCTTCACTAGCGGTTCCACAAGGTCGCTCATGTGACCAATGATACGCAGGTGCCGAGGGTGCTTCTTCTGTTGCCGACCGCCACCTACCGGGCGGCTGATTTCATCGCTGCCGCGAGGGCGCTCGGCGCTGAGGTGGTCGTGGCGTCCGAGGAGCAGCCTGTGTTGTCCGAGACCATGGGCGATCGAGCTGTCGTCGTCCCACTCGACGATCCCGAACGCGGCGCTTCGGCCATCGACGCGCTCGATGCCCGACGAGGCATCGATGCCGTCATCGCCGTCGACGATCAGGGCGTGCTCGTCGCCGCGCACGCAGGCGAGCGGCTCGGCTTCCCGCACAATCCGCCGGATGCAGTGGCCCGAACTCGCGACAAGGCGGCGATGCGCACCGCGTTCATGGCCGCGGAAGTTCCTCAGCCGCGCTTCGAGATCTTCGACGACCCCAACAACGTCCCCGACGTCGGCTTCCCGTGCGTCATCAAGCCCGTGGGACTCTCCGCGAGCCGCGGAGTGATCCGGGCCGACGACGCGCCTGCGGCGCGCGTCGCGGCGCAGCGTGCGCTCGACATCGCCGGTGGCGGAGTGCTGCTGGCCGAGGAGTATGTGCCCGGCGCCGAACTCGCCCTCGAAGGACTGCTGCGCGACGGACAGCTGGAAGTGCTTGCGCTGTTCGACAAGCCCGACCCACTCGAGGGTCCGTACTTCGAGGAGACGATCTACGTGACGCCCGCCCGGGTCACCGCTGACGTGCAGAATCGCGTCGAGCGCGTGGTTGCGGACGCCGCGGCGGCGCTCGGCTTGCGAGAGGGGCCGGTACACGCCGAGGTACGAGTGCACGACGACCGCGTGTGGGTGATCGAGGTTGCCGCGCGGTCGATCGGCGGATTGTGTGCCCGAGCGTTGCGCTTCGGCGCGGGGATCAGTCTCGAAGAGGTGATCCTGCGGCATGCGCTCGGCCAAGACCTGGCCTTTGGGCAGGCAGGTGGCCTGGCTCGCGAGACGATGGCGTCGGGAGTGATGATGCTGCCGATCCGCACCGCCGGGCGGCTCATCGGCGTGCACGGTCAGGACGTGGCCAAGGCCGTTCCAGGCGTCGTCGGGCTCGAGATCACGATCGTGCCTGGACGCGAGGTTCGGCCCTTGCCAGAAGGCGACCGCTATCTCGGCTTCCTGTTCGCGCGAGCCGAAAGCCCCGACGCGGTCGAAGCAGCACTTCGGGCCGCGCACGCAAAGCTCGTGGTGAATATCGACGCGCACGGCTGAATCGGTCCATGCTCGCGGCCACTACCGTCGAGGTGATGCGCGTCCTGCTCGTGACCACCTATGAGCTCGGACATCAGCCGTTGCTCATCGCCGCTCCGGCCGCGCGCCTGCGCGAAGGCGGTCACGATGTGCGCTGCCTCGACCTGTCGATCCAGCCGTGGGATCCAGACCTGGTCGAGTGGGCCGAGCGAATCGCGTTCTCCGTGCCCATGCACACCGCGATGCGAATCGCGCGCCAGGCGATCGCGCTCGTCCGCAAGCAGCGACCGGAGCTCCCCGTCGCGTGCTTCGGCCTGTACGGACCGTTCATGGACGACGTGGCCGATCACGTGCTGGGCGGCGAGACCGACGTCGCGATCGTCGACTGGATCGAAGGCCGCGCCGACCAAGACGCTGCATCGGGCGCAATCGTGGTGCACCTCGGCCGCGAGGCCGCGCGAGTCGGCGCGCCGATACCTGCCCGCGACTTGCTCCCCCCACTCGATCAGTACGCGCGCCTCGCGATCGGCGGCGAGGAACGAGTGGTCGGCTACGTAGAGGCCAGCCACGGTTGCGCCCATCGCTGTCGGCACTGCCCCGTGCCGGTGATCTACGACGGTCGGTTGCGTGTCGTAGAACTCGACACGGTCCTCGCCGACGCCGGGCAGCAGATCGCGGCCGGCGCACAACACATCACGTTCGGCGATCCCGACTTCCTCAATGGTGCACACCACTCACTCCGCATCGTCCGCGCGCTTCACGAGCGACACCCCGATGTCACCTTCGACTGCACGGTGAAGGTCGAGCACGTGCTGCACCACGAGAGCATCTGGGCCGAGATGGCCGAAGCCGGATGCCTCTTCGTCGTGTCGGCCTTCGAGTCGGTCGACAACGCGACGCTCGAACGACTCGACAAGGGCCACACCGCAGCCGATGCAGGACGTGCCGTAGCGCTGCTGCGAGAGCACGGTATCGAGATCCGTCCATCGTGGATGCCGTTCACGCCATGGACCACGTTGGAGCAGGTCCAGAACTTGTTGGAGTTCGTCGCCGAGCACGACCTCGTCGGCAACGTCGATCCGGTGCAGTACACGATCCGACTCCTGTTGCCCGAGGGGTCGCTGCTGTTGGAGCATCCGGATCTCGCCCCACATCTCGGGCCGTACGACACCGAGCGGTCGAGCTACCTGTGGACGTCAGGCGATCCGGCGATGGACCTGCTCCAACTCGAGCTGGCTGCGATCGTCGAGCGTCGCCAAACCGCGGGCGACGACATCCCGACCATCTATCAAGCGCTCCGGGCTGCGTGCGACCTCCCGGAGATCGCGGTCAACGCCGACACGAGCCGACCGCGCCTCACCGAACCGTGGTTCTGCTGCGCCGAACCGAACGCCGAGCAGCTCGGAGGGATCGCCGAGCGCTGAACGCTCACTCCTCGATCGGTGACTGACTCAGTCGGCGATGTAGCTCAGTGACTGCACCTGAAATCCGGCGGCGACGCTCCCGGCGACAGCAAGGATCACCGCGCCGCCTTCGTACGTGGACCCACATTGCTTCACCGCCGGATCGTTCCCCGCGCAACCCTGGAACGTGTACACCGCGCCGGCACCGCTGGTCTGGAAGATCGTCGTGACTGCAGCGGGGAGCGCACACCGGGCCGCGGCGGCTTGATCGCCAGCGATCCACGCGTCGACGAACGACATCGCCGCTTCCTCGGGAGTCGCGCAGATGATGCCGACGGTGACCGAAGGTGAGGAAGCCAGGGAGGTGGACGTCGACGGCGAGTTCGTGGAGGTGGTGGTGGAACTCGTCGTAGTTGCTGACACCCCGACGGTCGTGTCCCCGTCACCGCTCACCACGAGGACGGTCCCGACTGCAACGAGCAGGAACACCAGGAGTCCGACCCCACCGAGCATCCAACGCTCACGCGTCACGCGCGGCTCCACCATCCTGTGCTTGCGAGGCAGCCTCTTGGCGTCGGAGCACGTTCAACGCCGACCCAGCGTGGAACCACTCGATGTGCTCCTGCGACATCGTGTGCGTCGCCTCGATCTCGTCGGTCGCCCCGCTGTTGTGGTGAATCACCAGTCGAACCGGCCGCTCCGGCTGAAGGTTCGCAAGATCGACGATATCGATGCGGTCGTCGACCAGGAAGCGCTCGTAATCGTCGGGGTTAGCGAACGTGAGGGCCAGGATCCCCTGCTTCTTCAGGTTCGTCTCGTGGATGCGCGCGAACGAGCGGACCAGCACGGCGCGCCCGTTCATGGCCCGAGGTTCCATCGCGGCATGCTCACGCGACGATCCCTCGCCATAGTTCTCGTCGCCGACGGCAATCCACGGGATGCCCGCTTCCTTGTATGCCTTGGCGATCTCGGGGAGCGGTTTCTGCGAGCCGTCGCGCACGTCGATCCCCTCACCCGCGGCAGTGGGCACGAAGGCGTTGTTCACTCCTGAGAACAGGTTCTGGGAGATGTTCGTGAGGTGCCCGCGGTATGCGAGCCACGGACCGGCCGGCGAGATGTGGTCGGTCGTGCACTTCCCGACCGCCTTCATGAGCACGGCGAGATCGGTAAGGTCGTTCCCGTCCCAGGCGGGGAAGGGCTCGAGCAACTCGAGACGCTCCGAGTCGGGCTTCACCACAACCTTCACCTTGGAACCGTCGGCCGACGGCTGCACGAATCCCGACTTGCCGGGGTCGAACCCCTTCGCCGGGAGCTCGTCGGCGGTCGGCGCCGACAGCATGACCTCGTGGCCGTCGTCGGCGACGATCGGCTCTCGCAGGAAGTCGTGGTCGAGACGACCCGTGAGCGCCATGGCAACGACCGTCTCTGGTGAGCCGATGAAGGAAAGCGTCGCCGGGTTGCCGTCGTTGCGACGAGGGAAGTTGCGGTTGAACGACGACACGATCGTGTTCTGCATGCCGAGCTGCATGTCGTCGCGCCGCCACTGCCCGATGCACGGCCCGCATGCGTTGGCGAGCACGGTGGCGCCGATGGCTTCGAGATCCTTGAGGTAGCCGTCGCGCTTGATCGTGGCGCGGACTTGCTCGGAACCCGGCGTGATGAGCAACGGCGTGCGCACCTTCAAACCCGCGGCCTTCGCCTGACGCGCGATATGTGCGGCGCGTCCGATGTCTTCGTACGACGAGTTGGTGCAGGAACCGACGAGCGCGTACGAGATCTTGGCGGGATAGCCCTCCTTCTTGACCGCGGCCTTGACCTCAGAGATCGGGCGGTCGAGGTCGGGGGTGTGCGGGCCGACGAGGTGCGGTTCGAGCTCGTCGAGGTTGATCTCGATCACACGGTCGAAGAACCGCTCGGGGTCGTCCTCGATCTCAGGGTCGCACCGCAGGAACTCGGCGCAGCCGTCGGCCAGATCGGCGAGGGCGTTGCGCTTCGTGCTCTTGAGATACGCGGCGGCTCGATCGTCGTGCGGAAACAGCGAGCAGGTGGCACCGATCTCCGCGCCCATGTTACAGATGGTCGCCTTGCCGGTCGCCGAGATCGACGCGGTGCCCGGACCGAAGTACTCGACGATCGCGCCGGTGCCACCCTTGACCGTGAGGATGCCGGCGACCTTGAGGATCACGTC
Organism: Bifidobacterium breve; assembly: GCA_945889545.1. Lineage (GTDB taxonomy): Bacteria > Actinomycetota > Acidimicrobiia > IMCC26256 > PALSA-555 > SHVJ01. The sequence continues at coordinate 13,024 of CAMDCC010000018.1, forward strand.
CTTCGCCGCCGCCCACCCCGAGAGCTGGCCGGTGAGCTTCACGCCGATGAGGTTCGGCACGCGAGTGTTGAACGGCCACCCGGCCATCACGTCGACGGCGTCGGCCCCGCCTACGCCGATTGCCACCATGCCGAGGCCACCCGCGTTCGGCGTGTGGCTGTCGGTGCCGATCATCATCCCGCCGGGGAACGCGTACTGCTCGAGCACGACCTGGTGGATGATCCCGGAGCCCGGCTTCCAGAAGCCGATCCCGTACTTCGCCGAGACGCTCTGGAGGAAGTCGTAGACCTCGGCGTTCGTGTCGAGCGCGCGCTTGAGATCCTTGTCGGCACCGATGTGCGCCTGGATCAAGTGGTCGCAATGCACCGTGGTCGGGACGGCCACGCTGGGCAAGCCTGCCGTCATGAACTGAAGGAGCGCCATCTGCGCGGTGGCGTCCTGCATCGCGACCCGATCGGGCCGGTAGTCGGCATAATCGGCCCCGCGTTCGAGACCGACGGTCTCCGCGTTGTCGGCGTGCGCGATGAGCACCTTCTCAGCGAAGGTCAACGGCCGACCCAGCCGGCGACGCCCGATCTCGACGCACTCGGGATACCGGGCGTACAACGACTCGACGAGCTCTACCGGTGTAGTGGGTCCAACTCGCGACTCGGCCATCGGCCACTCCGAACGTGTTGCTGATGTTGCTCCGAGGCTACCGCCGCACGCGAGAACTCCCCGAACTTCGCTACGAGCGGGGCACTTCCTCGACCGCGACCGACTCCATCACGTCGCCGACCTGGGTGGCCTGGGCCACCTCGACGCCTTCGACGACGTGGCCGAAGAGGTTGTAGTCCTTCGACAACTTCTTCGTGCAGTCAGCGATGCAGATGAAGAACTGCGAGCCATTGGTGTGCGGTCCGGCATTCGCCATCGCGACCGCGCCAAGCGTGTACTCGCCGAGCACGGGCTCGTCGTTCCACTTGTACCCGGGACCACCGGTACCGGTGCCCTCAGGACAGCCACCCTGGACCACGAAGTCGGGGACGACGCGGTGGAACGTGAGGCCGTTGTAGTACCCCGCGCGGGTCAGGCCCACGAAGTGGTTCACCGTCTCGGGCGCGAGCTTGGGATCGAGATCCATGACGATGGTGCCGCGGTTCGTCGTGATCGTGGTGCGGTAGATGTTCGCCGCATCGGTCTGGGGTTCGGGCTTGCTCGCCATGGGACTGTGCCTTTCTTTGGGTCAGGTGGTGGTCGGTGCTTCGAGAGCGTTGGTCACATCGGCCAGGAGCTGGCGGGCCTGGTCGCCGAACGCGCCGTCGGGAGCGAGGATCAAGTATCGCTGGAGGTCATTCTGGGCCGCAGCGAAGTCTTGATACTCATTGGCGAGGATGATCGCCCGAAAAAAGCGCGCATCCGGGTATTCGGGGTCGATGTCGATCGCCGTGTCGAGACGCTCTCGGGCGATGGCCACGAACTCGGCGGCCTGCTCCGGTGCCGCCACCGCCGTCACGTAGAAGAGTCGGCCCGACTGGGCGTACGCCTCGACGTTCGCTGGATCGAGCCGAATGACCTCGTCGTACTGCTCGAATGCGGCGGCAATGTCGTCGTCGCGTTCGAGATACCGAGCCAGCAGCAGCCGGCTTCCTACGTCGGTCGGCTCTTGAGCGACCGCACGCTCGAGCTGCTCCCGGGCGCTAGGCCCGTTCGTTCCTTGCGTCTGGTTGTTGCCCGACGATGTCTGCCCGGGCTCTCGGGTCCCGAGAGCCGACGCGAGTGCCACCCCGGCCCCGATTGCAACCACGACAATCGCGCCGACGACAAGCGCGCGCCGTTGCCAGGGAACCATTTCACTGGGAAGTCGAGCATCCACCCCGTCGCGCAACGCTCGGATGACCGCAGCGGCACGCGCGGTGTAGTCGTCATGCAGTCCCAAGTACGACGCTTCGTCGATCCCGCCGGCTGCTCGCTCCGCTTCCAGGTCGTCGAGTGACCGCAGGAGGAAGTCGCGCTCCGACTCAAGCCGGGTGTGTTCCTCCGTCTCGCGCTCGCTCATTCGTGACGAGCCTTGTCGACGAGCGCCTCATCGGCCTTGGTGGCCTGCAGTGACGGCTCGCGACGCCAGCGGCGCGAAGCAATCACCAAGCTCGCACCGGCGACGATCAACACTGCGACCGGGAGTCCCCACACGATCACGCCCAGGCCACTCCCTGCCGGCTCGAGCAACGTGGACTCTCCATACCGCTCGACATACACAGCTTGAATCGCTTCATCGGACTCCCCGTCTGCGACGCGCTCGCGAATGTCGCGACGGATCGCACGCGCCGTCGGTGTGGGCGATTCAGCAACGGAGAGTGCCTCGCAATCAGGGCACCGCAAGGTGCTCGCAATCTCTCGGACTCGTTCGCGCTCGGTGACGGCGTCCCCGGCTGGCCACGCCGCCCACACCAGCGCGGCGAGCACGACCGCGCCGAGCATCACCCAGGCGATTGCTCGTTCGCGCTTCATCCTCCGACCCGACGAGCAGCCACGAGCATCGCTTCCAGGTCCTTGACCCGCGCCTGGAACAACAGGGAGGCCGAAATCGTGCCATCGGCCGAGATCGCGAACGTCTCCGGTTGGCCCCGCGTGCCGAACGCCAGCGCGGCATCGGCTTCCGGGTCGAGCGCGATGACCCAATCCATCCCGTCTTCCTTCACCGCCTTGCGCGCCTCGCCTTCAGTGTCGCTGCGCACGATGCCGAGCATGAGGAAGTCCGACTCACTCGCATGGCGCGCGTAGAACTCTTTCAGCGCGGGCAGCTCCTCTTCACACGGGATACACCACGAGTTCCAGAAGTTCACGATCACGGCGCGCCCAACGAGGTCTTGCTCGGTGAACGTCTCGCCGTCGAGAGTCTCGACCGAGAAGGCGGGCAGCGGATCGCCGAGCAGCTGACTGACTTTGGAATCCGCTCGCGGGTCGCTGCCTACTTGGGTGGCAAGGACCACGGCGAACGCAACAAAGAGGACGGCCACACCGATGGCGATGGTTCGCGCCGGGTGCATCATGGCGATACTTCTTGCTTGGGGCGCGTTCCTGGCAGCGGGCTCCCGACCGACGGAGTGGTCGGTGTTGGGTCACCGATCCGACGGCGACGCAACGACGGCGTGAGCGCCAGCATCGTGCCGAGCGCGACGACGCCACCCCCGATCCAGAGCCAGGCGACCATCGGGTTGATCGCGACACCGATGGTGACGCGACCTTCGGTGCGGGGTGACGAGATGAGCGTGAGGTACACGTCGCGCACGAGCCCTGTCTTCACAGACGGCGTGCCGATCGCGGTGGTCGTTCCGGGAAAGCTCTTGATCGCGGGCTCGTACACGCCGAGATCGTCGCTGCCGCGGTGGACACGCACGCGCGCCGTGGCCGACGAGTTCTGCCCAGTGCGCTCGAAGGTCGTGCCGAGATACGTGACGCGATACCCAGCCACGGTGGCCGACTCACCACGGTTCAACCGCACTTCGCGCTTGGTGGCGTACGTGTTCGACGCGACTAACGAGATGGCGATGAGCACGATGCCGGTGTGCACCACGAGTCCGCCGTACAAGCGCGGGTTCGCCCGTAGCGCTCGAAAGGTCGCGGTCGGCCACGCCTCTCGTGTTGCCGTCCGACGAGCGCGGGCACCGACGAAGAACTGGCGGATGATCCCGGCAATCGCGAACGCCGCCAGCCCGAAGGTGACGGTGTCGGTGATCCCATGAGCGCCCAGCGCGATTGCCGCGAGCATCGTGAGCCCGCCGATCCATGCCGGGATCAACAGTCGGTGTTGCAGCACATCGCTGCTGGCTGCCCTCCAGGGCAGCGCCGGAGCCACGGCCATGAGGAAGAGCAGGGCGAGCCCGAGGGGCGTCGTCATCCGGTTGAAGTACGGCTCCCCGACCGAGAGCTGACGACCTTGGAGCGCCTCGGCAAGCAGCGGGTACACGGTGCCGAGGAGCACCACGAAGGCAAGCCCGGCGAACAGGAGGTTGTTGCCGAGAAAGGCCGACTCGCGCGAGATCGGCGAGTCGATCTTGCCGGGCACACGCAGCTGATCACCGCGCCAGGCGATGAGCCCGATGCCGACCACGGCAACGAGCGCGAGGAACCCGAGCAACCACGGCCCGATCGGTGACTCGGTGAACGAGTGCACCGAGTTGAGGACCCCAGACCGGGTGAGGAACGTGCCCAGGATCGTGAGGCAGAACGTGGCAATGACCAGAGAGAGGTTCCAGACGCGGAGCATGCCGCGACGCTCTTGCACGATGACCGAGTGGATGAACGCGGTCCCCGTAAGCCACGGCAAGAGCGACGCGTTCTCGACGGGGTCCCACGCCCAATAGCCACCCCAGCCGAGGACCTCGTAGCTCCACCAACCGCCGAGGATGATCCCGACGGTGAGGAAGCCCCACGCGACGAGCGTGGAGCGACGGATGTCGGCGAGCCATCCCTCTCCGAAGCGGCCGGTCGCGAGCGCGGCCACTGCGAACGAAAACGGGACGGTGAACCCGACGTATCCGAGATAGAGCATCGGCGGGTGAACCGCCATCAGCCAGTGGTTCTGGAGCAACGCGTTCGGCCCTCGACCGTCGAGCGGTGCGATCTGGGTGTGGAAGGGGTTGGCGGCGACCAGCATCAACCCGAAGAAGAACAGCGCAACGCATAGGCCCACGAGCGTCGCCCACGCAACCAACGGATCGGTCGCACGGTCACGAAAGCGATGCGCGGCGAACGCGAGGTATCCACCGAGGATGAGCGCCCACAGCAGGATGGAACCTTCGAGTGCGGCCCAAAGCCCCGCGATCGTGAACAGCAACGGCGTGGACCGCGCATTGTTCTCAGCGACGTACGTGAGCGAAAAGTCATGTGTGAGGAGCGCCCACTCCATCGCCACCACCGCGATCACGGCGCACGCAAGCACTCCGAACACGTAACGACGACCGAGGCGCAGCAGCGCTGCGTCGTGGCGGCGAATCCCCGCCGCGAGAGTGACGACGCCGAGGAACGACGCACTCACACCCAACGTGAGCGCGGCGATGCCGAGCGCTGCTTTCACGCGGCGGCGTCCGGATTCTTCACGTCCGGATTCTTCACGTCCGACTTCTTCGCGTCCACCTTGGGTGGCGTGTACTCGTTGCCGTGCCTGATCAAGATGCGATCCGAGTCGAAGGCCGTCCCCTGGCTCCACTTGCCTTCACACACAACCGGCACGCCGTCCTTGAAGAGGTCGGGCGGGTCGCCCCGGTGCACAACAACGGCAGTCTTCTTGCCGTCGGTGACCTCAAAGCGGACGCCGCGGCTCGTCTCGCTCACACTGCCCGGCACGACCTCGCCGGCGAGTCGGAAGCGGTCGGTGCCCTGCTCCGTGCGGTCGCGTACGGCTTCGGACACCGAGCGGAAGTACACGACGTTCTCGGAGAGCACGACGCCAAGCACGATGATGGCAACGATCGCGGCAGCGCAACACGCCACGGAAATGAACGCGCGACGGCGAC
>CAMDCC010000019.1 GCA_945889545.1 Bifidobacterium breve
GACCGCCTTCATGTCCGGGAGGTAGTGCTCGAACACGTCGCTGTCGATCGCGTCGGCGATGCCCGTGGCCACCTCGATCGCCGGGACCCTGGGTCCGTCGTACGCGGACGACTCGGCGTCGGGGCGGTCCCAGATCTCGGTGTCGACCGCACCCGGGATGATCAACTTGACCTGCAGCGGCGTGTCCCAGAGATCCAGCGCGAGGGACTCGCTCCACCCGCACAATGCGAACTTGCTGGAGCAGTACGCGGCCTCGCGCAGGATGCCGAGCCGGCCTCCGAGGCTCGACACGTTCACGATGGTGCCGGCGGCGCGTTCGAGCATCCGAGGTAAGAGCGCGAGGGTCAGGCGAACGGGCGCCTGGAAGTTGACCTGCATCACGCGCTCGACCTCATCGGGGTCGAGACGGGTCACGTGACGCACTCCGGGGATCGCCGCGTTGTTCACGAGTACGTCGACATGCCCGAATGCCGACCAGGCCGCGTCGGCAACGCGCTCCGCCGCCGACGGATCGGCAAGGTCCTCGACGAAGTACTGCGAGTCGGGCGCGTCCTCACGGCAGTCGGCGAGCACCTCGGCCAACCGATCCTGGCGGCGGGCGATGAGCCCCACGGTGATGCCCCGGCTCGCGAGCACCCGCGCGAGTGCGGCCCCGATGCCCGACGATGCACCCGTGATCAACGCCGTGCGTTGCCCTTCACCCATCGTTCCCCCAGGCGCTGCGCCCAGACGGTCACATGCGTTACGTATGTTAGCCATACGAACCGCATGGAGCGAGCAGGCTGTCTGCCGGCGCCGAGGGCCTCCTGATGCATTCCTGTAGGTATATTCGTCGTTCTATATGGCAACGACGCGCGCCGCGACGCGCCGCCTGCCCCGGGCGCAACGGCGGGAGTCGATCCTCGCTCGCGATTGCGGAGCGATGACCGTCATATCGAGCACCGCCCTCGGGCCCGTCGCCGCCACACTCACACCGCAGCTCGCGCAGCTGCTGCGGGCGCGCGGGGTCGAGCGCGGCGGAGAGCGCTTGAAACGAACCGCCAGTCGGAGATGGCACGCCAATTCGCCCGCAGCCGGTCCGACGGCTGCATTTGGTGGGCGACATCGCCGGGGATCCGCGCCGGATCGTCAACCTCGACGCTGAGGAGCTGCTCGTCACCACCACGGATGTTCAGCGTTGCTGTTGGCCGACCTTCGTCTCTCGGTCGCGAGCACTGGGATGTTCCTTCGCGCGATGGCATCGCGGGATGCGGTGTCGGCTCTTGTTGCGAGCGGGTTAGGCGTTGTTCCTGGTGGGTTTGGTGAGGATCAGTTCCGGTGCTGGGTGTTCTGGCTCGGGGGCGCCCTTGACGGGTGTTTCGATCCAGCGCACGACGGTGCCGTCGCTGTAGGTTGGACCGCTTTGAAGACGAGCTTGTTGGTGTTGGTGGGCAGCGGTTCGGCGAAGACTGGGAAGAGATCGAAGCCGCCGGGGAGTCCATCTACCTCTTGGCGCTCGGTCTCGTACGTGAGCATCGCCGCAGTGTTCTGCCGGAACACCACGAAGCCGTCAACTTCATGACGTCGGAGAGCCACGCGGTCGTTGCGCGTTTCTGTCACTCGTCCCGGCCCCCACCCGTCGCCTCGTCAAGTCCGCATGCCGAACAGTCGTGACGACACACCCGCGATGCATGCCATGGATTGGTCCGAATCCATCACGTAATAAGCACTGGGCAGCAGCAATGTTCGCAACGTTCTGGTTCGAGAACCCGACGGAAGCGTTACCCCTTCTTGACCGTCATCGTCGTCCAGTCCAAGAACTGCGCGGTCGGGCCCGAGTAGAGCGACCCGAACTTGCTGGCATCGACGCGGTCGGAGTGGAAGGCAAGCACCGCCGCCGGGTAGAGGTGATAGATGACGAGCATGTTGTCGGCGACGTACTTCATCCATGCGGTCCAAGCATCGTGCTGCGCGGGCGACCCCGGGACCGCGGAAAGCACCTTGGTGCGCAGGGCATTGAGCTTCGGGTCGTTGTAGGTGCAGAGATTCGCCTGGAAGCCAGGGTCGAACATGACGGTGTTCTCCACACCGGAGCGGACCCACGGAGGGGTAGCGGTGTCGGTCTTGCGATCGACCCACACGTCCTGCGCGTAGTTGGTGCTCTGCTCGATGGTGAGCGTGATGCCGACCTTGGCGAGCTGCTGCTCCAGGACGGTGGCGAGCGTCTCCGTCGGCGGGTAGTTCGCAACGAGCATCGTGCTGAAGGAGAACCCGTCTTTGTAGCCCGCCTCGGCGAGCAGCTTGCGCGCGAGCTTCGGGTTGTACTTCTGCTGCTTGGCGATGGACGGCACGTAGAACGGCGTTTCCTCCGCCCACGCCATGTACGCCGGCGTCCCCAGGCCCCCGTACACGGCCTGGTTGAGCTCGTCGCGGTTGATCGCGTGTGAGAACGCCTGGCGGACCTTCAGCTTGTCGAACGGTGGCTCGCTCTTGCACAGCTGCGTGTACAGGAACTGGTCCACCGGAGCGGTCTTGACCTTCAAGTCATCACGGCCATCGACACCCCCGACATCGGAGACGTCGATCTCGCCGACGTCGACGTTGTCCGAGAGCAGTGCAGCGACCCGCGGCGCGCCGGACACCGAGCTGACCAGATCGAGCTGGCCAATCCTGACCTTCTTGGCGTTCCAGTACTTCTTGAACTTCGTCAACGAGAGCAGCTGCTCGCGGTCATACTGTTTGAACTCGAACGGTCCGGCGCCCACTGGATGTTGCTCGAGAGTGCTGGCAGCCGCGGCTGCAGGAGCCACGACCATCGTCTCGCGCCCAGACAAGAGAGGAAGGAAGGCGTACGCGCCGGGCTCGGTGAGGTGGATGCGGAACACGGTCGGGGAGATCACCTCGATCGAGTCGAGGTTCTTGAACGCGGGATTCCACGACGAGTTCACAGTCCCGAAGTTGCGCAGGATGCTCGCTTTGGCGGCCTCGGCGTCGAGCTTCTCCCCGTCATGGAACGTCAGGTTCGGCCGCAGCACCACCTCGATGGTCTGGTCGTCGACCACCTTGTACGACTGCGCCAGCCCGGGCTCGTAGGCGCCCGTCTTGAGCGGTGGATAGAGCAGGGTGTCGTAGAAGAACGCGAGGTTCCAGACATCGGTCGTCGACGTCGACGTTGCCGGGTCGAACGCCACCAGCTGGGGTGAGCGATTGTTGAGCTCGACCCCGAACCTCAGGGTCCCGTTGGGGTCGATCGCCGGACCCTTCGCGGACGACCTGGTCGCGTTCGCGCTCGGGGCGCCGAGGCTCGTCACGGCCATCGCCATCGCCAAGGTGCAGGCGCCGACGACGCGACGCGCGGAGCGACGCTTCCTACTGCGCTTCATGGGTCCCCCCCAGTCGAGCGAAGGTCCGTCAACATAGTCGACGGGGGGGTGCGAACGCGTTCACCTGCTCGCCCCGAGATTGACGTTGACGTGAGAAGCGAGTGGACTCCGCGCGCGTCTGACCAGGCCACGGCGTGACGAGCCACGACGAAGAGGGAGCTGCGCGCCTTGGGCACGCTGATAGCACGCCGCTTGTTGGCTCTCGTTCCCCTGCTCATTCTCGTTTCGTTCTTCGTGTTCATCCTCATCACGCTGGTCCCGGGTGATGCCTCCGTAGAGCTCGCCGGCGGCGAGAACGCGACTCCCGAGCGGATCGCCGAGGTGCGTCAGGAGCTGCACCTCGATGAGCCGGTGTTCCAGCAGTACGGACGTTGGCTCGGTAACGCGGTCCAGGGTGACCTTGGCCACTCCCTGTACGCCAGGACCTCGGTGTCCCAGGACATCGCCGAGCGACTCCCGATCACGCTCAGTCTGGTCGCTGCCGCGTTACTCGTCGGCCTCCTGGTCGGCGTGCCACTCGGGATCCTCGCGGCGATGCGGCCCGCAGGCGCGGTCGACAAGGCGTCGCGCTTCGGCACCACGCTCGGGATCTCGATCCCGGAGTACTGGCTCGCGATCATCCTCGTAGTGCTGTTCGCGGTCGACCTGCGTGTGCTCCCGCCGTCGGGATACGTGCCGTTCTTCGAAGACCCGCTCGGCTGGCTCGAGCACATCGTGCTACCGGCCGTTGCGCTCGGGACCTGGTCCGCGGCGTCGCTCTCGCGTCAGCTGCGCGCCGCGCTCATCGACGTGCTCGACACCAACTACGTGCGCACCGCGTGGGCCAAGGGCGGGAGCACGCGAGTGATCGTGGTCAAGCACGCGCTGAAGAACGCCGCGATCCCGGTGGTTACGATCCTGGCGCTCCAGATCGGCTTCCTGATGGGCGGCACGGTGATCATCGAGGAGATCTTCACGATCCCGGGGATGGGTCCATACTTCCTGCGCGGGGTCATCAGCTTCGACGTACCGGTGATCCAGGGCGTGGTGCTCGTCTTCGTCCTGGCTGCGTTGCTCCTCAGCACGCTCGCCGACATCACCTACGGGTTCCTCAACCCGAAGGTGCGGGTCCAATGAGCCTGCGGACCGACGTCAACGAGCTGGCACCAGTCGCTGGCACCGAAGCGGTGCCGACGGTGCGCCAGGCCAGCCCGCGGCGCCGCCTCGTCCGCCGGCTGGCCCACAAGCGGGGCGCGGTGTTGGCCATAGCCTTCCTCGCGGTCGTCACGATCGCGGCGATCTTCGGCACCGCGGTCGCTCCCTACGACCCCAACGCTCAGGACATCCTCAACTCCAACCATCTGCCGTCGTGGAGCCACCTCCTCGGTACCGACGACCTCGGGCGCGACATCCTCAGCCGTCTCATCGTCGGTGCCCGGGTCTCGGTGCGGATCAGCCTCCAGACCGTGCTGCTCGCCGGGCTGATCGCGCTGCCGATCGGACTCGTCTCCGGATACATCGGCGGTCGCCTCGACAACCTGCTCATGCGGATCGTCGATGCCATGCTCGCCTTCCCGCCGCTCGTGCTCGCGATCGCGGTGGCGGGATTGCTCGGAAAGGGCGTCGGCAACGTCGCTCTCGCCATCACGATCGTCATGGTTCCCGGCTTCACCCGCCTGGTGCGGGCGTCGACGCTCGCCGTGAAGGAGGAGACCTTCGTCGAGGCGTCACGCTCGATCGGCACACGCACGAGGCGCATCCTCTCCCATCGGGTCCTCCCCAACGTGCGGTCGCCCCTGATCGTGGGCATGTCGCTCGCCTTCGGTGCCGCGATCCTCGCCGAGGCCGGGCTCAGCTTCCTGGGCCTCTCGCAGCAGCCGCCCAACGCGAGCTGGGGCAACATGCTCCGGGGCGCCTACGACCGCTCGCTCTACACGCATCCGTGGCAGTTGTGGATTCCCGGCGGCGTGATCGCCTTGATGGTCCTCGCATACAACACGCTCGGCGACGCGCTGCGCGACGTGTTGAGCCCGGCGCAGTGGGCCCCGACCCGAGACCGCCGACGCAAGCCGTGGCAAGCATGGAACGTGCTGCGGACCTGGCGAGGTCGCCGACGCAAGACTCGCCGCGGTCTCACCGCCGTGACGCGCATCGAGGTGCCACCGATGCGGGAACCCGCACCGCTGCTCGGGGTCGAGCATCTCAGCGTCGAGTTCGACACCGAGCAGGGGCGCGTCCGCGTGGTCGACGACGTCAGCTTCCACGTCGCGAGTGGCGAGGTGCTCGGCCTGGTCGGTGAGAGCGGCTCCGGCAAGACCGTCACCTCACTCTCGATCATGCGCCTGCTCGGATCGCCCCCGGCCCGGATCGCCGAAGGCGCGGTGTACTTCGAGGGGCGGGACCTCTTCGCGTTGTCCTTCGACGAGATGCGCGCCCTTCGCGGGTCAGAGCTCGCGATGGTGTTCCAGGACCCGATGACGAGCCTCAATCCTGCGTTCACGATCGGCGACCAGCTTCGGGAGGCCCTGCGTCTCCACGAGGACGTCGACCGCGCGACCGCACAAGCGCGTGCGCGCGACATGCTCGATCTCGTCCAGATCCCCGCGCCGGAGCAACGTCTCCACGAGTATCCCCACCAGTTGTCGGGCGGCATGCGCCAGCGCGTGATGCTGGCGATCGCGCTCATGTGCCGTCCGAAGCTCCTCATCGCCGACGAGCCGACGACTGCGCTCGACGTCACCATCCAGGCGCAGATGCTCGACCTGCTCCGCTCACTGCAGCAGGAGCTCAGCCTCTCCGTCATCTTCGTGACGCACGACCTCGGTGTCGTCGCCGACATCTGCGACCGCGTCGCCGTGATGTACTCGGGACAGATCGTCGAACAGGGCGCCGTGGGCGAGGTGTTCGCACACCCGCAGCAGCCCTACACCGAGGGCCTCCTCGCCGCCATGCCCCAGACCGGACAGATCGGAGACGCGCTGTACGTGATTCCCGGACAGGTGCCCCATCCGCGGGCATGGCCCGGAGGCTGCCGGTTCCATCCGCGGTGCGCGTACGTCCTCGAGGCGTGCCGCAGCGAGACGGTGCCGCTCACCGTCGGATCCGACGGAGCCACCGCTCACACCCCGCACGATGTCCGCTGCCTCCGCTCCCGCGAGCTCGACCTACGGGGCGCGCAATGACCGAGACCACCACGGAGGCGCCCGCGCTGCTCGAGACCCGGCAGGTGCGCAAGCTCTTCCCCCTCGAACGAGGACTGCGCCGTCGAGTGCACGGGCACGTGCGCGCCGTCGACGGCGTCGATCTCGTCGTGCCGCGCGCCACGACCGTCGGCCTCGTCGGCGAGAGCGGCTCGGGCAAGTCGACACTGGGACGACTCGTGCTGCGGCTGATCCAACCGACCTCCGGACAGATCTGCTTCGAAGGCAACGACATCACGAACCTCCACGGTCGGAAACTGCGCGAGCTCCGAAGGAACTTTCAGATCGTGTTCCAGGACCCGTACTCGTCGTTCGACGCCACGGCGACCATGCTCGACAGCTTGCGCGAGCCGATGCGCGCACACCTTCAGCTCGACGCTGCGCAGCAGATGGCTCGAGCAGCCGAGCTGCTCGAGATCGTGGGGATGTCACCGGAGTATCTGACGCGCTACCCATACGAGCTCTCGGGCGGCCAGCTCCAGCGCGCCGGAGTAGCGCGGGCGCTGAGTGTGGACCCGAAGCTGCTGATACTCGACGAGCCGGTGAGCTCCCTCGACGTCTCGACACAGGCACAGGTCATCAACCTGTTCGCGCACCTCCAGGAGCGTTTGCACGTCGCGATGCTGTTCATCGCACATGACCTCTCGATCGTCCGTCACGTCAGTGAGCGGATCGCGGTGATGTACCTCGGCCGGATCGTGGAGGATGGACCGGCCGAATCCGTCTACGACCAGCCCAAGCACCCCTACACCGAAGCGCTCCTGTCGGCGATCCCGGTGCCGAACCCCGTGCGGCAGCGCGAGCGCCGTCGCATCATCCTCCAGGGAGACATCCCGTCGCCGGCGAACCCGCCCTCGGGGTGTCGCTTCCACACCCGCTGCCCGTACGTGATGGACATCTGCCGAACTCAGGATCCAGCGTTGTTCCGCACGCCGGACGGCACGACGGTGTTCTGCCATCTCCACACGAGCGGGCCGCAGCTCGAAGGCGCGCCGATCGGCGATCTGCGCAACGTCAACCGACCGACGAAGTAACACTCGCGCGGACCATGACGGCGATCCTCGAGCGGCTTCCGGTCGTGGTGATCGATCGAACCGCGTACACCGTTGTGCCGGGCCGCAGCGAGCGCGAGCGCCTACCCCTTCCCGATCCCTCGGCTCGCGCCAGTCACAAGCGCGACCAATGTCGGTGAGACTCCCGCTAGCGTCCATCACGAGCACGTCAGCGCGACCGTTGCCTCTTCGGCCGCGAACGCCGCGAGCATTCGGTCCACGACCGCCACAGTCGCGTCGGCGTCACCGCCCGTGGGCGTGCTCGGACTACCCGCACTCCGTCGGCACCGCGGGAGTCCAGGCCGCCTATGCCGCCGGGGACCCTTCGGGGATCGACGACCGAGCCGCCCCGTGCGCTGTTCCACGACAACATCGCCTTCCTGCTCCGACGCTGACGGGCCGGTACGGGTCGCATGTTTTCCATACGCCGCGTATGCTCGGCGCACGCCGACTGGAGGGCATGAGTGACTGACACGCGAACCCCACTCGCTGTGCGCGACGCCGCGCACCTCATCCATCCAGTGACCGCGCCGCGCGACATGGCGACCGAAGGCGCGCACGTGGTGGTCTCTGGCGACGGCTGCCATGTGATCGACGATCGCGGTCGGCGGATCATCGACGGGTTCGCCGGGCTCTGGTGCGTGGCAGTTGGTCACGGTCGCACCGAGATCCAGGATGCCGTGAACCAGCAGATGAAAGAGCTCGAATACTTCACGACGTTCCACGGCCAGTCACATCCCAAGGCGATCGAGCTGGCCGAGAAGCTCGCCTCGATGTTCAACCCCGAGTACGGGCTGAACCACGTGATGTTCTCGTCGGGCGGCTCCGAGGCGAACGAAACGAACATCAAGATCGCCCGCCTGTTCTCGACGCTCCAAGGCCAGGAGCGGCGCACCACGATCCTGGCGCGCAACCACGGGTACCACGGCCTCACCATCGCCACGATGACGGCGACCGGCATCCATCCCCTGCGCTGGGGCTTCGGCCCCGACTCACCGGGATTCGTGCACGGCCCGGCGCCATGGTGCTACCGCTGCGAGCTCGATGAGACCTACCCCGAGTGCAACATCGCGTGCGCGACCGCGCTCGACAAGATCATCGAGCGTGAAGGTCCCGAGACGGTCGCGGCGATCATCGCGGAACCGGTGATCGGCGCGGGCGGAATCATTCCCCCTCCCCCCGAGTACTTCCCGATGCTGCGCGAGATCTGCGACCGCCATGGGATCCTCCTCATCATCGACGAGGTGGTCACCGGGTTCGGTCGCACCGGCACGATGTTCGGCCACGAGCACTGGGGCGGGATCCGCCCCGACATGGTCACGCTCGCCAAAGGCCTGACCAGCGGCTACCTGCCGCTCGGCGCATCGGTGATCTCCGCCCGCGTGTGGGACACGATCTCCGAGCGCCTGCCCGAGCACCGGCCGTTCAGCCACGGCTTCACGTACAGCGGGCATCCCGTGTGCTGCGCGGCTGCCCTTGCGAACATCGACATCATCGAAAAGGAAGACCTCGCTGGCAATGCAGCCCGCGTCGGCGAGCACCTCATGACGCGCATGCGCGAGCTCGAGCGCTTCGACTCCGTCGGCGAGGTCCGCGGCATGGGCCTCATGATCGGTGTCGACTTCGTGGCCGACCGAACGACGCAGCGCGGCTTCGCGATGCCACACACCGCGTGCGCCATGGTCGAGCAGGAGGCCTGGGAGCGTGGCCTCTACGCCCGCGCGATGGGTATGGAAGTGGTCGGCCTGGCGCCCCCGTTGGTGATCGACAACGCGCTCGCAGACGAAATGGTGGAGATCCTCGCCGACTCGATCGAGGCGATGGAACGCGAGCTGATGCCGGCCGAGCGCGCCCGCACGGCCACTGCGGCAGCCGACCCCGTCGACTCGGCGCGCGACTTCTTCGAGCGTGTGCTGCCCAAGCGTCTCGCTTCGACCGACACGAAGGACCTCGACCTGACCGTCCAGTTCGCACTCACGGGCGACGGCGCCGGCATCTGGTTGCTCACAGTGCGGCACGGCTCGTGCACGGTTGACGAGCTAGATGCTGAGTCGGCCGACGCGACGCTCACCTTGCGTTCGAGCACAAGCGACTATCTCCGAATCGCGAACGCCGCGCTGTCGGTCGTCGACGCGTTCAGCACCCAGCGCATGGCGATCGAAGGCGACATGAGCAGGGCTGCCGAACTCGCAACGTTGGGGCTCATGTGAGCGCGACGATCGAGCGGTTCACGACCACGAGCGACCCCGACGTGGTGTGTGCGGCACTCGAGCTCGATGGTGCCGTCATCGTCGAAGGACTGCTCGATCTCGACGTCGTCGACCGGGTCAACGACGAGCTCGGCGCGGCAATCGACAAGGCTGACCCGCACGAGGCGCTGTTCAATCCGATCATGCAGGCGTTCCACGGTCCGTGCACGAAGCAGATCACCGGGGTACCGGGCCTGTCGCGCACCTTCGCGGTCGACGTGATGTGCAACCCGATGCTCCTGGCGATCTGCGACCGCATCCTCTTGCCGTCGTGTGCTCGCTACCAGCTCAACCTCGGCCACTGGCTCCAGCGCGGGCCGGGCGCCGAAGAGCAATGGCTGCATCGCGACGAAGCGGTGTGGAGCGACGTGCCCCGCCCCCACCCCGAGCTCCAGCTCGCGTCGGTGATCGCCTTCGTGGACTTCACCCGCGAGAACGGCGCGACCAGAATCGTGCCCGGCAGCCACCGCTGGCCCGATCGGCAGCTCTCGCCAGCCGAGCAGATGTCGGGACCACAGCCCGACCCGGACCAGATCGCGTACGCCGAGATGCCCGCCGGATCGGCGGTGGTCTACTCCGGCGGCACGATCCACGGCGGTGGCGCCAACTCGACCAACATCCCCCGTCGCGGCGCGCACCTCTCCTACACGCTCGGCTGGTTGCGCACCGAGGAGAACAACTACCTCTCGACACCGCCCGAGCTCGCGGCCACGCTCCCGCGCCACGCACAGGAGGTGCTCGGCTACGCGCTCCACAACAACATCGGCCGCGGCGGCGGCTACCTCGGCATGGTGCGCATGCAAGACCCGGTCGAGCTCCTAGCCCGTGGCGAGCTCGGCACATCGGGATCGGCGGAACCGGGACTCGGGAGGTCGTGATGGCGGCACAGGCCGGAGTCAGCGATTGGACAGGGCGACGCGTGCTGGTGACGGGCGCGTCATCGGGGATCGGTGCCGCGCTCGCCCGCGACCTCGCGAGCCACGGGGCCACCGTCGGCATTTGCGCGCGGCGAACTGACCTCCTCCAACAGGTCCTCGCCGACTGTCGCCGCAGCGTCCCCGACTGCCGCGCCTGGACCATCGACCTCGCCGACCTCGGCAGGCTCGACGACTTCGTCGCCCGCGTCGAGGACACCCTCGGCCGCATCGATGTTCTCGTCAACAACGCCGCCCTCGCCCTCGCCGGCCCCGCGACCACTACACCCTGGGCCGACATCGAACAGCTCCTGCGCGTCGACTACCTGTCACCAGTGCGCCTCACCCTCGCCGCGCTCCCTGCCATGCGCGCCCGCGGGTCGGGCCAGATCCTCACGCTCTCGTCGATGGCCGCCCGCATGTCGACCCCCGGCGAAGCCGCCTACGCCGCACCCAAGGCCGCGCTCACCGCCTGGTTCGAGGCCCTCGCCGGCGAACTCTGGGACAGCGGCATCACCGTGCACCTCGTGTACCCCGCACTCATCGACGTCCAGACCGACGCTGACGGCGACGACGCCCTGGCCGAGACGCCCAACGTCGCGACCAACATCCCCGCGCCGGTGTGCGCGCGGGCGATCCGCCGCCAGCTCGAACGCGGCGACCTCGAGTTGTACGTCCCCACCCCCGCCCGCGACGCCGTCGTCCAGCGAGCCCTCGACACTCGCGCCTCCGTCGAGCTCATGGCCAACTGGTACCGCGCCGGCTCACCCCACTGAGCATCAACGAACCGGAGGCCACTTCGTGCACGACGTCGTGATTCGCAACGGAACCGTGGTCGATGGCTCCGGAGCGCCCGCTCGCGTCGGCGACGTCGCCGTCGACGACGGGCGCGTCAGCCTCGTCGGGGAGGTCGCCGACGACGGCCGCGAAGAGATCGACGCCGCCGGACTCGTGGTCACGCCCGGGTTCGTCGACGTGCACACGCACTACGACGGACAGGTCACCTGGGATCCGTTGCTCACCCCGTCGATCTGGCACGGTGTCACCACCGTCGTGTTCGGCAACTGCGGAGTCGGCTTCGCCCCCGCGTCCCCTGACCGTCATGAGTGGCTCATCGGCCTCATGGAGGGAGTAGAGGGCATTCCCGGCGCGGCGCTGCGCGAAGGGATCTCCTGGAGCTGGGAGACCACCGCGGAGTATCTCGACGCAATCGATCGATCAGCGCTCGCAGTCAACGTCGCGGCGCAGATCCCCCACGGCGCCGTACGCGCGTACGTGATGAACGAGCGGGGCGCGGCCAACGAGCCCGCGACCGCGACCGACATCACACACATGGCAAAGATCGTTGAGGCCGGGGTCACCGCGGGCGCGGTCGGGCTCTCGGTGAACCGCCTCGAGCGCCACATGGCCGCCGATGGGCGCCCCGTCCCGGGAACCTTCGCCGGCCTCGACGAGCTGTTCGCGCTCGCGCACGCGACTGCGGCGGGCTCACCTCACGCGGTCTTCGCCACGATCTTCCCGATCGCCTCATCCCGCGACCGCACCGCATGGGATCACGAGATCGACTGGATCAGCCGGCTGTCCCGCGACACCGGCCTCGGCGCCACCTTCCCGTTCGGCACCTCGACCGGGGACGACGAGTGGCGCGACCGGCTGGCCCGCATCGAACGCGAGAACGCCGCCGGCGCCCGACTCGCACCACAAGTCGGTGCATTCCCCCAGGGGCTGCTGTGCGGACTCCGGACCCTGCACCCCTTCATGGGTCGGCCCTCATACCAGGCACTTCGACGACTCCCCATCGAAGAGCGAGCCCGGCGCATGCGCGACCCCGCCACCAAGACCGCAATCCTCGCCGAGCACACCTCACCCGACGCGACCAGCCTCGCTGTGTACATGCTGTCCCAGCCCGATGCGGTGTTCCCGACGGGGCTGATCCCGGACCGGGAACCTGATCCCACTGCCAGCCTCGCTGCGCAGGCCACGGCGACCCGACGCGCGCCTGAAGACGTGCTCTATGACTGGACGATCGCGGACGACGGCGGCGCGTTGGTCCAGTTCTTCTTGACCGGCTATCCGGGCTCACTCGACGCGAACCTCGAGCTCATGACCCATCCGATGAGCGTCCTCGGCTTGGGCGACGGTGGGGCACATGTCGATGTGATCTGCGACGCGAGCTATCCGAGCTTCCTGCTCTCGTACTGGGCTCGGGACCGGGCCCGGGCCACCATGCCGCTCGAGACCGCGATCCGACTGCTGACCAGCCGGCCCGCCGACGTGTACGGCCTGCACGATCGTGGGTTGCTCGCCCCCGGGTACCGGGCCGATCTCAACCTGCTCGATCTCGACGTGATCGCCCCGCAACCCGTGGAGGTGATCCGCGACCTGCCGACGGGCGCGAAACGCATCGTCCAACGCGCCACCGGGTTCGTCGCGACCCTGGTCGGCGGAACCGTCGTCCAACGCGACGGCGACGACACCGGCGCGCGGCCCGGCCGGGTCGTCCGCAGTCGCCCCGCAGACCCCGCACCGAACCCGCGCCGATAGCCGTCACGTGGCGCGTTCGCGGTCGCGCAGCACCGATACCGGCGGCGCATTGGTAGGTTCCCGCGACTGGATGGAGGCGCAGTGGATCTTGGCCATGACCTGACCCAAGCGATGGCCTACGCGGCCGATTATGCCGGTGAGCTGAGCTTCGGCCGTCGCCGCTACACCCGCGACCTCACCGGCGTCGACATCGCCGTCGTCGGCATCCCCTTCGATGCCGGCACGGTGAACCGCCCGGGGGCGCGCTTCGGGCCCCGAGCCATCCGGGAGCAGACCACACTCGTGGGCTGTTACCCGTGGGCGATCTACCCGTGGGACTTCAACGTCTTCGAGCGCTGCGAAGTCATCGACTACAGCGACATCGCCACCGTCGCCGGCTACCCCGATCGCATGGTCGAGGCCGTGCGCACCGAGATGTGCAGGATCCTCGACGCGGGCGTGTCGGTCCTCTCCATCGGGGGCGATCACATGGTCGCCTACCCCCTACTCCAGGCCCATGCCGCGACGCACGGCCCGCTCTCGCTGATCCACTTCGACGCCCACTCCGACACCTGGGGGATGGGCGACGACCTCAACCACGGCACGTGGGGCTACCTCGCCGCACGCGAGGGGTGGGTCGACCCGGAACGCTCCGTCCAGATCGGCATGCGGTCCCCCAACCCCGAGACGCTCGGCTTCACCGTCATCGAGGCCAACCCGTTGCTCACAGCACCCATGGACGCCACCGTCCAGCAGATCCGCGACGTGGTCGGGGACGGTCCCGCGTACCTCACGTTCGACATCGACTTCCTGGACCCAGCGTTCGCGCCCGGCACCGGAACCCCGGTGTGGCGGCCCAACGACCCATCAGGCCCGCGCGCTCCTGCACGCACTCGCCGGCGTGAACATTGTCGGCGCCGACCTCGTGGAGGTCGCGCCGCCGTACGACCCTGCAGGAATCACGGCGCTCGCTGGCGCAACGTTGGCCTACGACATGCTCTCCTTGCTTGGGTCGCACGTGGTATCCGCTGAGGCTGGGCGCGCTTGACGACTCCCGAAGAGCGCGGCGGCACCCGCCGCTCAGGTTCCCAACATTTGGATCGACTGCGCGAAGTAGTCCTCGATGTTGTCGGTCTTGTAGAGCGCGACCGATTTCATGTCCGGGAGGTAGTGCTCGAAGACGTCGCTGTCGATCGCGTCGGCGATGCCCGTAGCCACCTCGACCGCCGGGACCCTGGGTCCCTCGTACGCGGACGCCTCGGCGCCGGGGCGGTCCCAGATCTCGGTGTCAACCGCGCCCGGGATGATCAGCTTGACCTGGAGGGGGGTGTTCCAGAGATCCAGCGCAAGGGACTCGCTCCACCCGCACAATGCGAACTTGCTGGAGCAGTAGGCAGCTTCGCGCAGGATGCCGAGCCGGCCTCCGAGGCTCGAGACGTTCACGATCGTGCCGGCGGCGCGTTCGAGCATCCGAGGGAGGAGTGCAAGGGTCAGACGGACGGGCGCCTGGAAGTTGACCTGCATGACTCGCTCAACCTCACCGGGATCGAGACGGGTCACGTGACGCACTCCGGGGATCGCCGCGTTGTTCACGAGCACGTCGACATGCCCGAATGCGGACCAAGCCGCGTCGGCAACGCGTGCTGCCGCCGACGGATCGGCAAGATCCTCGACGAAGTACCTCGAGCCGGGCGCGTCCGTTTGGCACTCGGCGAGCACCTCGGCCAGCCGATCCTGACGACGCGCGACGAGACCCACGGTGATGCCCCGGCTCGCGAGCTCCCGCGCGAGCGCGGCCCCGATGCCTGACGATGCACCCGTGATCAACGCCGTACGCCGTACCTCAACCACCGGAAACCCCCCGTTTCGCCACCTGCTCCACCGACATGCGCTACGTATGTTAATTATACGACTCGCATGACACTGGGGAGCGCCTCCGCCCTGGGGAACCTCCGCCCTGGGGAACCTCCGCCCTGGGGAACAGGGTCGCGCCCTTCAGGGCAGCCCGATCCAACGCCGAAGGTATATTCACTGTTCTATATGGCAACGACCCGTGCAGCGACTCGACGGCTACCCCGGGCGCAGCGTCGAGCGTCGATCCTCGCCGGCGCCGCGCGGGCGTTTGCCGGGACCGGGTTCACGGCAACATCGATGGCTGACGTTGCCTCGGCGTCAGGCGTCACCCCGCTCATCGTGTACCGGCATTTCGACTCGAAGGAGGAGCTGTACCGGGCCGTGTTGGCAAGCGTGGCCGCGCAACTGCGCGACCGCCTGGCCAACTGGCCCGACGCCGATGGCTATGGCTTGAACGCAGCCGCGCTCCTTGCCGTCGCCCGCGAGAACCCCGACGGCTTCCATATCTTTTGGCGCCACGCAACGCGCGAGCCCCAGTTCGCGTCCGAGGCTGAAGCGCTTCGCGTTGAGGCGCTGCAAACCGCCCGAACTGCGCTTGACGGCCTGGTCGCGCCAGAACTTCTCGAATGGGCAACGCATGCGGTGCTCGGGTACCTCGTCGAAGCGATCCTCGCCTGGCTCGACCACGGCGACCCAGCCCGCGACGAACAGCTCGTGGTCGCGATCAATCGCTCTCTGCGCGCTGGAGTACGCGGCTGGTCCGACGCAACGCCGTCGACCTGAAGTCGCGGGCGCCATGTATCCAGGAGCGGTGGCAGAACGAGCACCAGACCGTCCCGCTGTTGTCATGGCTGGGAGCGGCCAGACCATCACTTTCAGCGAGCTCGACACGCGCTCAAACCAACTCGCTCACCTGTTGCAAGCGCGTGGCATCGAGCGCGGTGGTCGGATGGCGATCTTCCTGGAGAACAACGTGCGCTCACTCGAGGTGGCCTGGGCCGCTCAGCGGTCGGGCGTGGCCTACAGCACGGTCAACTCACATCTGACCACCGATGAAGCGGCGTACATCGTGCGCGATTGCGGCGCCACGGTCGTCGTGTCGAGCGCCGCCCTCGCACCCGTGGCAGTCACCCTGACACCGGAGCGCACACCGAACGTGCATACCCGGCTCATGATCGATGGAACCGCTGAGGGATGGGAATCGTACGAGGACGCCACAGCGAACCAACTGACGGCACCGATCGGCGACGAGTGCGAAGGCGACTTCGTGTTGTACTCGTCAGGTACAACGGGCCAGCCCAAAGGCATCGAACGGTCCTTGACGTTCGCGCCGATGGGCAAGGGAGTTCCGGGCGCCGTCCCGCTCCTTCAGATGCTCGGGTTGGTTGATGGCGATGTGTACTTGTGCCCCGCGCCCCTGTATCACGGCGCGCCGCTCTCGTACTCGATCGGCGCGCACCGGCTCGGCGCCACGGTTGTGGTGATGGAGCGCTTCGATGCCGCGCAGGCCCTCCACCTGATCGAGCAGCACCACGTCACACATAGCCAGTGGGTACCGACGATGTTCGTGCGGATGCTCAAGCTCCCCGAGTCAGAGCGCCACCGCTACGACCTGTCGAGCCACCGCGCAGCGGTACACGCGGCAGCCCCCTGCCCGGTCACGGTGAAGCAGCAGATGATCGAGTGGTGGGGACCGATCATCTACGAGTACTACTCTGCGACCGAAGGCGTCGGCATGACCTTCGTCGACTCGAACGACTGGATGGCGCATCCAGGTACCGTCGGCAAGCCGGTGGTCGGTGAGGCCCACATCCTCGACGACGACGGCGAAGAACTCCCACCCGGAGAGCCGGGAACCGTGTGGTTCGTGGGTGGCTACGACTTCGAGTACCACAACGACGCCGCGCGTACCAAAGCAGCACATAACGAGCGCGGGTACGCGACGGTCGGCGACATCGGTTACCTCGATGATGAGGGCTACCTGTACCTCACCGACCGATCCGTGAACTTGATCATCAGCGGCGGCGCCAACATCTACCCCCAAGAATCCGAGAACGTGCTTGTGATGCACCCCAAGGTGCTGGATGTGGCGGTGCTGGGCGTGCCGAACACCGATCTTGGGGAAGAGGTCAAGGCAGTCGTGCAGCCGGTTGCGTGGTCCGACGCCGGGCCAGCGCTCGAAGAGGAACTGCTGGCCTTCGCCCGCGAGCACCTCGCGTCGTACAAGTGCCCGCGGTCTGTCGACTTTGAGCAGGAGCTACCCCGCCTCGACAACGGCAAGCTCTACAAACGACTGTTGCGCGACCGGTACAGGGCCGACCCGGTCGCCTGAGTCGACACTCGCGGATGAGGTTGGCTTGGGGTCAGGAGCAGGAGGCGTTCCGCGCTGATCTCATCGCGTTCCTCGACGAGCACGCGCCACCCGAGGCGCTCGCGTGGGAACACACATCGGGGGGCGGCTCCGACGATCTGCGACCGGCGTGGGCCCAGGCGTGGCAAGCAACGCTGTTCGACCACGGCTGGATGGTCCCGGCGTACCCACCCGATCTCGGCGGTCGGAACGCCACACCGGTGCAGACGCTTGTGTATCTCGAAGAGATGGCACGACGAGGGATCCCGCGTTCGCTGCACTTCACGTCGTACGGCATCGCGGCGCCGAGCCTGCTCGAGTTCGGCAACCAAGACCAGCGCAAGCTCGCGCCTGCGGCGATCCGCGGCGACGCGGTGTGGTGCATCGGGATGAGCGAGCCCAACGCTGGCTCCGACCTCGCGTCGTTGCGCACCCGAGCCGAGCTCGACGGTGAGGACTTCGTGGTGAACGGTCAGAAAGTGTGGACGAGCTACGCGATGGTCTCTGACTGGTGCCTGTGCTTCGTGCGCACCAACCTCGACGCGCCGAAGCATCGGGGCATCAGCGCCCTCCTCGTCGAAATGCGTACGCCCGGGATCGAGGTGAAGCCTCTGCGCCAGATCACTGGATCGGCGGAATTCGCTGAGGTCTTCTTCACCGACGCGCGCGTACCCGCGGCCAACCTCCTCGGCGCACTCGACGATGGTTGGCGGATCACCGCGGGGTCG
>CAMDCC010000020.1 GCA_945889545.1 Bifidobacterium breve
GACGTCGAAGAATCCGATGAGTTCTCGGTCGAGGCCGTCTTCGCCGCGTCCGATCCGGCCTGACATGAACCCAGGCGAGGCGCTTGCGTGGCTTGACGCGCATGTGAATCTCGAGTCGATCGGGGTGCCCGTTGGCGTTGACCGTCGCACCGTGCATCCCACGCTCGATCGGATGCACGAGCTCACGCAACTCCTTGGCTCTCCGCAGCTCGAGTACCCGCTCATCCACCTCACCGGTACGAACGGCAAGACCTCGGCCGCGCGAATCGCAACCGCGCTACTCGTCGCGCACGGTCTATCGGTCGGGTCAACGACCAGCCCGAACCTCGAACGCGTGAACGAGCGCATCACTTGGAACGGCGATGACATCGACGATGAGACGCTGGCCGAGCTGCTCACGGTGATCGCGGACATCGAGCCGCACCTCTCGGCGGTTCCGAGCTACTTCGAGATCCTCATCGCGCTCGCATTTCGATTCTTTGCGGACGTGGCGGTCGAGGGCGCGGTCGTTGAAGTTGGCGTCGGTGGTCGCTGGGACGCAACCAATGTGGCTGACGGTCGCGTCGTGGTCGTAACGAACGTGAGCATCGATCACGTGGAGTATCTCGGTCCGACGCGTGCCGAGATTGCGGCCGAGAAGGCTGGGATCGTGAAGCCAGGAGCGGCGCTCGTGTTGGGTGAGTCCGATCCCGAGCTTCGTTCGCTCTTCGAGGAGCGCAACCCCGGTGAGATGTTCGTGCGCGACCGCGACTTCGGCATGGATGCGAACGAGCTCGCGCTCGGCGGGCGGGTCGTGAGCTTCTACACGCCGAGGGCTCGGTACGACGACGTGTTCCTCGCGCTGCATGGTTCGCACCAAGGTGACAATGCGGTAGCGGCGATTACCGCGGTCGAGTCGTTCCTCGGCCGCGCCCTCGACGCCGATCTTGTGAGCCAGGTGTTCGGTAGCGTTACATCGCCGGGTCGACTCGAGGTGTTGGGTCATCAGCCGCTGGTGCTGCTCGATGGGGCGCACAACATTGCCGGGGCTCGTGCGCTCGCCGTCGCGCTCGCCGAAGCCTTTCCGCCAACCCCGCGCACTCTCGTCGTCGGGTTGCTGCGGGAGAAGGATCCGGGCGAGATGCTGGAAGCGCTCGGCGTTACGGACGCGGCCCGACTCGTGTGCTGCCGCCCGCCGAGCCCGCGCGCCCGTCCTCCCGAAGAGCTGGCCGACGCGGCGGCCGAGCTCGGCATGGATCGCGACCGGATCGAGGTGGTCGACGCGGTGGACGAGGCGCTCGCCCGGGCCTTCGAGCTCACGGCGGCCGACGAGCAGATCGTCGTGACCGGCTCGCTCTATGTGGTGGGCGCCGCTCGGTCCGCGCTGCGCGCCGCCCGCTCCAAGGCGAACGACCGCGGCGCAGGTACCCTGCGACGCAGTGAGCGGGGGCCCGAGCGGCCCGGCCCGCAGGGCCGAGAGCGGAGGTAGGGTCCGCAACCCATGAGTCCAAAATCTTCTGGAACAAGAACCCTCGTCCTGTGCAAGCCCGACGCGGTCGAGCGGAGCCTGGTCGGTGAGATCGTCGGCCGCCTTGAACGCAAAGGCCTGCGCGTCACGTCGATGGAGCTGCGCACCATTGACGCGGATCTTGCCGGTCGTCACTACGAAGAGCACCGCGAGAAGCCGTTCTTCGGTGAGCTGGTGTCGTTCATCACCCGGGGGCCACTCGTGGCGATGGTCGTCGAGGGTGGACCCGACACCTGGCAGGTCGTGCGCAATCTCATGGGCGCCACGAACCCACGCGAGGCGGCCCCCGGCACCATCCGTGGCGACCTGGCGCTCGAGACCGGCGAGAACCTGGTCCACGGCTCCGACAGCGTGGAGTCGGCTGAACGGGAGATCGCGCTCTTCTTCCCCGGCCTCTAGAGAGTCGGCTGGAGCGGGGATTGCCGCGAACGGACGCAATTCGGCTGTGAGACTCTCCAGATGGCTCCGATCGGGCACCCTGGGAGGCTGAGCGAGCGCCTGCGCGGCACCGCGAGTGCCAGGAGCGAGCGTGGCCCGAGCGGCCCGGCGCGCAGCGCCGAGAGCGGGGAGCCGGCTGGAAACGTCGCACCCGACGCCCTAGCCTTACGGCCCCGTGGTCCTCGTCAGCAGATCTCCCCGTCTATGAGCGCGCCCTGGTACTCCAATGTCATCGGCCGCGACATGGCCGTGGACCTGGGCACGGCCAACACGGTCGTCTACGTCCGGGGTCAGGGCATCGTGCTCAACGAGCCGTCGATCGTCACGATCAACAGTCGTACGGGCGACATCCTCGCGGTGGGCTCCGAGGCCAAGCGGATGCTCGGCCGCACACCGAGTCATATCCACTCGATCCGTCCGCTCAAGGACGGCGTGATCGCCGACTTCGACATCTGCGAGAAGATGCTGCGCTACTTCATCCAGCGCGTGCACCAGCGCAACCGCTGGGCCAAGCCCCGCATGGTCATCTGTATCCCGTCGGGCATCACCGGCGTGGAGCGTCGGGCGGTGCAGGAGGCAGCCGAGTACGCCGGCGCCCGCAAGCCCGTCATGGTGATCGAGGAGCCGATGGCCGCGGCGATCGGTGCCGGCCTGCCCATTCACGAGCCTGCGGGAAACATGATCGTCGACATCGGTGGTGGCACCACCGAGGTGGCCGTCATCTCCATGGGCGGCATTGTGGCTGCCGAGTCGAGCCGCGTCGGTGGCGACGAGTTCGACGAAGCGATCATGTCGTTCATGAAGCGCGAGTACTCGCTTGCGCTCGGTGAGCGCACCGCCGAAGAGGTCAAGATCAAGATTGCCAGCGCGTACCCGCTCGAAGAGGAGTTCTACGCCGAGATTTGCGGCCGTGATCTCGTCACCGGATTGCCGCGCACCGTCACTGTCACCACCCAAGAGATTCGCGAGGCGATCGAAGAGCCGGTCGCGGCGGTCATCGACGCGGTCAAAGTCACGCTCGATAAGACACCGCCCGAGCTCGCGGCCGATGTGATGGAGCGCGGCATCGTGCTCGCCGGTGGTGGATCGCTGCTCCTTGGGCTCGACACCGCGGTGGAAGCCGAGACAGGGATGCCGTGCCGGCGGGCGAAGAACCCCTTGTACGCGGTTGTGCTGGGCTCGGGTCAGTGCCTCGAGCAGTTCGACGTCATGCGGCAGGTGCTGATCAGCGGACCTGACGACTAACCCGCGCGCGTAGGGGTTGAACGCGCATGGTTGTTTATCGGCGAGATGTTCGTCATCGCTCAGTGCTGCTGGTGATCGTGATCAGCTCACTGCTGCTCATCACAATCAGCTCCCGCGGCAATGGCATGGTCGACTCGTTCCGGTCCAGTTCCCGTGATGCGATCGCCCCTGTGCGCGACGCGGTCGAGAAGGTGTTTGAGCCGGTGCGCAACTTGGCCAATGGCGTCACCAACTATGGCGACATCAAGGACGAGAACGTCGCGCTGAAGCGGCGCTTGGCCAAGCTCGAAGGAAAGCTCACGCGGAACAAGGCGGTGGGTGGAAAGGTCAGCGAGCTCGAGCGACTGCTCGACCTGCCGACGGCTGAGGATGCCACGGGGATCGCTGCTCGTGTCGTGGCCACCGCAGCAGGCAACTTCGAGCGCACCGTCGAGATCAACAAGGGCACCAGCTCCGGCGTCTTCGTGGGTCAACCCGTCGTAGCGGGCAACGGGTTGGTGGGCAAAGTGACGACCGTGTCGAGCACGACTGCGACTGTCACGCTCGTGGACGCGCCGGCTTTGGGTGTTGGCGTGCGCTTGGCGAACACCGGCGCACGCTGTGTCACCGAGCCGCGCACGGGTGAGCGCGACGTCCTGTTGACGATCTGTGACCGCGGCCCGAACGACAACCCGCTGCAGGCATGCCCCGAGGAGAACGCAATCCCGGATACGTGTGTGAGCGTGGGTGAGCTCATCTTCACTGCGGCCGTCGAGGATGGCGCGTTCCCGCCCGACATCGCCGTCGGTCGAGTCCAGAAGCTGACGCAGCCGACGGGCGACCTCGAGATGACGATCGCCGTGCGCCCCATCGTGGACTTCGACGACCTCACGTATGTGAAGGTGCTGCGCTGGCCCGAGCCCAAGGTCACCAAGTAACAGGTGATCCTGCGCCGCGTTCGTCTGGTCTTGCTCGTGGTGACACTGGTCGTCCTCGAGAACACGGTCTTCCGGCACCTGCGTGTCTTCGACGCGATCCCGAGCCTGTGCCTTATCGCGACAATCGCCATCGCGTATGAGGAAGGTCCGCAATCGGGCGCCATCTTCGGGTTCGCCAGCGGACTCGCGATCGACATGCTGCTCTCGGGTACACCGGTGGGCCTGTCGGCGCTCTCGTTCGCGCTCACGGGCTACACGCTGGGTGTGCTCCAAGGCGGACTCGTGCGTGAGGTGCGGGGGATCTCGCCGTTGCTCGCGCTCGTGGGCGGGCTCTTGGGTGGCACGATCTTTCTCGTGGTGGGAGGCATCGCGGGCGTGGACGGCTTCTTTACGCTGACGCGCGTGCGCATCGTGATCGTTGCTGCCGTCTACGACGCGATCGTTGCCGGTGCAGTGTTCAAGTTCACGCGATGGGCCAACCACGATCCCGACCGCGCTCGGGGCTGGTAGTTCCTGATGGCCGGATCGATGAGTCGCGCCGAGCGTGAAGCGACGCGACGGAGCATGCAGCGCACGTACATGACGCGCCGAGCGTTTGTCGGTGCTGGATTGGTTGCCTGCTTTGGAGGCATCGCTGCCGCCGTCGGCGCCTTCGGAGGTGGAGGCGGCAAGAAGACGGCTCAGGTGAAGACGATTCCCGGTGTCACGACCGTGCCGAGGGAGCCAAACCAACTGTTCGACACCGTGATCACCGGGGGTCGCGTCATGGATCCCGACTCGGGTTACGACCATGTCGCGAACGTCGGGATCGTCGGCGGGGTGGTGCAGGAAGTTTCCAAGGACGCGATCGCCGGCAACGTCACGATCGACGCGACCGGTCTTGTCGTCTCGCCGGGATGGATCGACATCCTGAGCTACGAGCCGAACACGTACGGCATCTGGTACAAGATCGCCGACGGCGTCACGACGAACCTCGCGTTGCACGGACTCCAGACGCGCGCCGCCGACTACTTCAGCAAGTGGGGTTCGGATGAATACCGCCCTCCAACTCACTACGGCGGCGCGTTCAGTGATGCGTGGACGAGGGGCATCGCGATGCAGATGAGTGTCGACGCCGCAGCAACCACTGCTCAGATCGACCAGCTCGTCGCGTATTGCGACGAAGACTTGAAAAACGGCTACATCGCCGTCGACTTCGAGCCGGAGTACACCCCGGGCGTCACGTTCGACGAGATCAAGGCGCTGGCCGAGGTGGCCAAGGCGCACAACGTGCCTTGCACCTTCCACGGGCGCTACTCCGACGATGTGGCGCCGGGGACGAATGCAGAGACCCTCGCCGAGATCCTGCGCGTCGCCGACGAGACGGGGGCTCGGGTGCACGTCGAGCACATCATCAGCACCGGCGGCACGTTCACGATGGCGCAGTCGCTCGCCACGCTCGAGGAGGCTCGGGCGGCTGGCGTGGAAGTGACGGCGTGCACGTATCCCTACGACTTCTGGGCCACGTACCTGCTCTCGGCTCGGTTCAACAGCGGCTGGCAAGAGCGCTTCCACATCTCCTATGAGGACTTGGTCGTTGTGGGTACCGGTGAGCGACTCACGTCATCGAGCTTCAACTCGTACCAGGCGCAGGGAAAGAACCTGCTGACGGCGGCGTACGCGATCCCGGAGGACGATGTGCGCGCCGCGCTCAAGGCCGACTGGGTCATGCTCGGGAGCGACGCCATCCTCGAGGAGGGGAACCGCAACCATCCGCGTTCCACCGGTTGCTTCTCGCGCGCCGTCGGCCGTTATACGCGCGATCTCGGCGTGCTCGACCTCATGCCGGCGCTCGCGAAGGCGACGATCCTTCCCGCACGTCTGACCGAAGGCGGCGCACCCGCGATGCGCACGAAGGGCCGGTTGCAGATCGGCGCCGATGCCGATCTCACCATCTTCGATCCGGCCACACTCGCTGATCGATCGACCATCGAGGCGCCAGGCGTCGAGTCGGAAGGCGTGAGGTACGTGTTGATAGCGGGGCAGGTGGTGCGTGATCCCGCAGGAAACAAGCTGGATGTCCGACCAGGCGTGCCGATCCTCAAGGGGTAGCCTGACATTGCCCGCTGAGCACCCAATCTGTATGAGGTCGAGCGCAGCGTGACAGAAGCCAAAAGCCGGGTGCGTCTCGGCATCGTCGGTGTTGTGATCATCGCCTTGTTCAGTGCGCTGTTCATCCGCTTGTGGTTCTTGCAGGTCGCGTCAACGACGAGCTTCGCGGCGCAGACCGAGGCCAACCGGGTCCGCATCCTCCACGAGCCCGCCGTGCGCGGAAGCATCCTCGACCGCACGGGCAGGAAGCTCGTGGAGAACAAGTTGGTCAACACGATCCGGATCCGTCGTGGACTCACCGACGACGAGCGCAAGATCCTCGTTCCGAACCTCGCGAAGGCCCTCAAGCCGCTCGGCGTCACCAAAGCGTTCATCGACAAGCGACTCGACAGCGGCCGGTACGGGCCGTACGAGCCGGTCCCGATCAAGGACGACGTTCCGTACAAGCGGCTTGTGTACATCAAGGAACGTCCTGAGATGTTTCCGAAGGTCGACGTGGTGCGCCGGAGCATCCGCGTGTACACGCTCTTCGAGGAGATCAAGCTGATCTACCCGTCGGTGTTCGCCGAAGCCACGCCGGCATCTCACGTGCTCGGGTATGTCGGAGCGGTCAACAAGGACGAGCAGAAGCTGCACGCTGGTGAGGGATATGGGCCCGACGATGTCATCGGGAAGATTGGTGCCGAACAGGTCTTCGAGAGCGAGCTGCGCGGTGCGCCACGCACGCGCAAGCTGGAGGTCGACAGCCGCGGACGATTGGTCCAAGTGCTGCGTGACAAGCCCGCACAGGCGGGCAACGATGTGCAGCTCACGATCGACCTCGATGTGCAACGCGTTGCCGAAGAGTCGTTGACCGTCGGCATGCGCAAGGCGAGCAAGCTCAAGGACCCGGGGATCAAGGATCGTTTCAAGACCTTCAGTGCCAAGGGTGGTGCCGCGGTCGTGATGGACGCGAGCGACGGATCCATCGTTGCGATGGCGTCGGCGCCAACGTTCGATATCACCGAGTTCACCGACGGCATCCCGATTGAGAAGTACACCGCGCTGAACGATTCGAAGAGCAACTACCCATTGCTCAACCGGGCGATCCAGGGTCAGTACGCGCCGGGCTCAACCTGGAAGACATTCACCGCACTCGCCGCGCTCGAAGTTGGCGTCACCACAGCCGACGAGGTGTATGTGGATAAGGGCTTCGTCGAGTTTGGTGACGAGCCGAACGTTCAAACGTTCAAGAACGCTGGAAAGGAAGCCTACGGAAACGTGCAGCTCGAGCGAGCGATCCAGGTCTCGAGCGACGCGTACTTCTTCACGATGGGGTTCCGGTTCTGGAGTGGGTACAACAACGACAACCTCAAGAAGGGCTATGCAATCCAGCACGTGGCCAAGCGCTATGGCTTTGGTCGCCCGACCGGTGTCGGGTTGGCAAACGAGCTTCCCGGGCGTATCCCCGATCGGAAGTTCAAGGCGCAGCTCAACAAGAACGACCCGGATACTTCGCGTCGTGCGTGGCTTCCCGGTGACAGCGCGGCGTTGGCGGTTGGTCAGGGTGACTTCCTCGTGACACCGCTCCAGCTCGCGACGGGATACGCCGCGTTCATCAACGGCGGCACGCTCTACGCGCCGCGCCTTGCGAGCAAGGTCCTCACGCCCGGTGGACAGTCGGTGCTCCGAGACCTTCCTTCGCAGATGATCGGTTCGGTGGAGATCGATCCGGCGTACCGCACCGTCATCATGGAAGGGCTGAAGAAGGTCATCCTCGGTATCGGTACCGCGGCCGAGGCGTTCCGCGGATACAGCGGATTGCCCGCGGCCGGGAAGACCGGAACCGCCGAGGTGTTCGGCAAGCAAGACACGTCGGTGTTCGTCGGGGTCCTCAACCCGGACGCGTTGCCCGAAAGCATCGACTTGGCCGATCCCTTGACGCACCAGTACGTGATCGTCGTGTTCGTGGAGGAGGGCGGGAACGGTGGTTCAGTCGCCGCCCCAATCGCGAAGCGCATCATGCTCGCGTTGAGTGGCGACCCGAACCCGCCAGAGGTGCGTCTCGTTCAACCGAAGACGCCGGGTGGCGAACGCTAGTGACGTACAACAACCCGCTCGAACATCGACGCCATTCGCGACGCATGCAACGCGCCGCGACCTATGGATCGGGGTCGGGTTCGCAAGGCGGAGGTCGGGGTCAGCTCATCGACCGCGAATTTGCTGGACGGCTCGATTGGATCCTGCTCGGCGCCTGCGCGCTGATCGCGGTGTTCGGGATGTTGATGATCTATTCATCGACGCACAACAAGGATCCCAAAGACCCGACCTACTACGTCGTGCGCCAAGGACTCGCGATGGTGATCGGTATCGGTCTGTTCTCCGGGTTGATTCGCATCGACTATCGCAAGTTCCGCGACTTCTCGATGTTGGCGTACATCTTGACCGTCGCCGCGCTGTTCTTCGTGCTGACGCCGATCGGTTCGGAATCGAAGGGCGCCACCTCGTGGTACGAGCTCCCGTTCAACTTCCAGCTTCAGCCCGCGGAGTTCGCGAAGTTCGGGCTGATCGTGGCGCTCGCCGGCTACGTGAATGAGCACCGAGGCGACATCGACCCGTGGCGCCTCACAGTCATGGTCGGACTGGCGCTCGTCCCGCTTGGTCTCGTGCAGATGCAACCCGACCTCGGGACCAACATGGTGCTGCTGATGATCGTCATCGGCATCCTCGCCGTCGGCGGGGTGCGCGGCCGCTATCTGCTCGCGCTCGCCGCCCTTGGCATCACGATGATCGTCGCTGTGGTCAGCGTGGGCGTGCTGAAGGAGTACCAGCTTGCGCGCCTCGGCATCGGAGCGTCCGCCGCCACGACGTACAACGTTGAACAAGCGACGGCGGCGCTCGGCTCGGGTGGCGCGTTCGGGCAGGGTTATCTCAAGGGGTCACAGACACGCCTCGGCTTCGTACCCGAGCAGCACACCGACTTCATCTTCACGGCAGTTGGGGAGGAGTTCGGGTTCGTCGGCGCGGCGCTCCTGCTCATCCTCTTCGCCATCGTCTTGTGGCGAATCTGGCGAATAGCCCAGCTCGCCCGCGATCACTACGGAACGTTGGTATGCGCTGGTGTGCTCGCGATGTTCACCTTCATGATCTTCGAGAACATCGGCATGACCCTCAACATCATGCCCGTCACCGGCATCCCCCTCCCCTTCATGAGCTACGGCGGCTCCAGCCTCATCACCAGCTGCGCCTGCATCGCGCTGGTCTCAAACGTCTACGCCAACCGCTTCAACTAGCCGCCGTCCAAGGCCCCGTGGCCCTGGCCCGGAGGCAACTAGAGTGAGAGAGCAAATGACCGACCTGTGGCCGAGGATCGAGCCTCTGCTGGCCAAGGTTGAGAAGCCTGCTCGCTACATCGGAATGGAGCGGGGATCGCAGCGGCCGACGCATCGGCCTGAGCAGGTCTCCTGGCTCCTCGTCTATCCCGATACCTACGAGATCGGCCTCCCCAACCAAGGGCTCCAAGTCCTCTACGAGATCCTCAACGAACGCGACGATGCGGCGGCGGAACGCGCCTACGCGCCCTGGATCGATCTCGAGGCGCAGCTGCGAGCGAACAGCATCCCGCTGTTCTCCGTCGACACCCACCGACCAGCGGGCGCCTTCGACGTGCTTGCCTTCAACCTGTCGGCCGAGCTCGTGTATACGAACTTGCTCAGCTGCATCGATCTCGCCGGCGTGCCCGTGCGGTCCGAGGAGCGGGGCCCCGACGATCCGATCGTGATCGCGGGTGGGCACTGTGCCT
Organism: Bifidobacterium breve; assembly: GCA_945889545.1. GTDB lineage: Bacteria > Actinomycetota > Acidimicrobiia > IMCC26256 > PALSA-555 > SHVJ01. Next base: position 9,980 of record CAMDCC010000020.1, read on the forward strand.
TCAACCCGGAGCCGCTCGCCGACTTCGTCGATGCGCTCGTGATGGGCGATGGCGAAGAAGCCGTCGGCGAGATCACCGAGGTCTTGGCCGCCTGGAAGAGGGGCGGGCGCAAGAACCGTGAGGCGGTGCTGCGAGACCTGGCCAGCGTGCCCGGTGTCTACGTGCCGGCGATGTACGACGTGGAGTACGACGGCCAATGGCTGCGAGCGATCACGCCGAAGCACCCCGACGTGCCGGCGGTCGTCGACAAGCGGACCGTGGCCGACCTGGGCGAGTGGCCGTACCCGAAGCACCAGCTCGTGCCGCTCGTCGAAGTCGTGCACGACCGGCTCAACGTCGAGATCTTCCGCGGTTGCACGCGGGGGTGCCGTTTCTGTCAGGCCGGGATGATCACTCGACCGGTCCGCGAACGGCCGTGGGAGCAGGTGCGCACGATGGTGCGCGACGGGTTGCAGCGCAGTGGGTACGACGAGGTCGCACTGACGTCGTTGTCGAGCGCCGACTTCTCGGGAATCGACGGGCTCGTCGCCGACTTGGTGAACAACCAGGAAGGCACGGGGTGCGTCGGCCTTTCATTGCCGTCGCTGCGCGTCGACGCGTTCACGGTAGGACTCGCGAGTCAGATCCAGAAGGTGCGTCGCACCGGCCTCACGTTTGCACCAGAAGCCGGAAGTTGGCGGCTGCGTCAGGTGATCAACAAGCTCATCACCGAAGCCGACCTGTACTCGGCAGTTGAGGGCGCGTACGAGCAAGGTTGGCGGCGGGTGAAGCTCTACTTCCTCACCGGACTTCCGACCGAGATGGACGAGGACACGCTCGGCATCGCGGAGCTCGGTCGCAACGTCGTCGAGATCGGCCGTCGCTACAACAAGAGCGCGTCATGCACGGTGTCGCTCGGTGGGTTCGTGCCGAAGCCACACACGCCGTTCCAATGGTTCGGGCAGAACGGTGTCGAAGAGCTGAAGCGCAAGGTTTTCATGCTGAAGGACGCGTTGCCCAAGAAGTCGGGCGTGCAGATGCGCTGGCACGATCCCGAGGCCACGTTCGTGGAGGGCATCGCAAGCCGTGGCGACCGTCGTATCGGACGCGTGATCGAGCGCGTGTGGCGCGACGGCGGCACGTTCCAGGAGTGGGGCGAGCACTTCAACTTCGCCCTCTGGATGGATGCCATGGCGGCCGAGGGACTCGATCCCGATTGGTACGTGACCCGCCACCGCACGGCCGACGAGGTGTTGCCCTGGGATCACATCTCCGCCGGTCTGCACAAAGATTTCCTGTGGCAGGACTGGCAGTCCGCGCTCGCTGAGCACGGGTTGCCCGATTGTCGTTGGACGCCCTGCTACGACTGTGGGGTGTGCACCGACTACGCCCTCGAGCACGTCGTCGCCTCGGCGGTGGCGCCCGCGGGTGGGAGCCAGGGCACCGGCCAAGACCTGTCCTTCGGTGCCGAAGTGCCGGTGACCTTGCGACCGCGCGGCGAGCGCAGCGAGCTCGCCGGAGCGGCGACCGGTCCAACGCACAGCCGCAAGCACTCAGCTGCCGAGGGAGTGCGACAGTGAAAGGAAGTGACGGGATTCCGGTTCGGGTGCGGTTCACCAAGCTCGGCAAGGTTCGGTTCGTGTCGCATCGCGACGTGGCCCGGGCGTTCGAGCGCGCGTTCCGTATCGAACAGCTCCCCATGGCGTTCACCCTGGGCTTCTCGCCGAGGCCGAAGGTGAGCTTCGGGCTTGCGCTCGGCACCGGGCACGAAAGCCTCACCGAGTATCTCGATCTCGAGCTCGCCGAATCCGTCGAAATTGACGAGCTTCCTGCCCGACTTTCTGCAGCACTGCCCGAAGGCATCGACGTGAGTGGCGCGTGTGAGCTCGCCGATCGGGCAGTGTCGCTCCAAGAAGCGGTCGACACCGTCGAGCTCCAGCTTCGACTTGTCGATCTCGACTCGGCCACGCTCAAAGGCGTTATTGAACGAGCGTTGGCTGCCGAATCTCTTCCGATCACGACGACGCGCAAGGGGCGCAACGTCGTCGAGGATCTCCGCCCCGCGTTCCGGTCACTCGTCGTGCACGTCGACGACGACGGTGCTCCGGTCGTGCACACAGAAGTGAATACGCGTCCCCGTGGTCTCCGTCCTGCCGACCTCCTGCTCAAGCTCCGCGAACTTGCGGATCGCGAGTTGGGTGCTGGTGAGGACCGGGTGCTGCGAACCCATCAATGGATCGAGCGCGACGGCGCGCGGCTGGAGCCGCTGGAAGCCGATCGTGCAACGCGCAATGCAACACCGTTGCGCGTGACGAGCAAAGGACTGACCGATGACCGACGAGACAACTCCGGAGGCCAAGACCTCCGACCCGACTTCACCGACGTCGAACATGCCGACGCCGACTTCGCCGCCGCCGAAAGCACCGCCGCCCGCCGGATCGCCTAGTTCCGAATCGCCTGACACATCCGCTCCAGGCGCGTCCGCTCCAGGCGCGTCCACTCCAGGCGCGTCGGCCCCGAACGGGGAAGGAACAGGCGCGCCGCGGCGGCGCCGACGCGGATCGCGAGGCGGTCGCAACCGTCGGAAGCCCGGCTCAGGTGCCGGTACGGGTACGGGTACGGGTACCAATGCTTCCACCGCCAGCGCGTTGGAGACGGCGGCCTCCGACCTGGCCGGTGAAGACTGGAACGACGCCGCGGCCGACCGCGGGCTGACGTCTGACGACATCGCCGCCGACGCCCGCGACGACGCCGGCCTGGCCGAACGCACGCCCGCCGCGGGGAAACCCAAGATCGGCGACTCCCGTCCGGCGCCGGTCCTGGCCCCGACCGACGACGCGCCCGCGGCGAAGACGGGCCGCCGCCGTCGTCGGGGCGGCCGCGGTCGAAACAAGGGTGGCGGTGGTGCCGCGACTGCTGGTTCCACCAACAACCGCGACGACGTGGTGCATGCCGACCTCGGCGTGGGCGACACCTACGCGCTCGAGGAGCTCGACGAGGAGGCATTGGCACGGCGGCGTGGCCGCACCCGCAAGGGGCGTCCCGCGGGGCGGTACCTCATGTGCGTGCACGTGCGGCCCGACGGCCACACGCATATCGCGCTGCTCGAGGGTCGCGTGCTCGTGGAGCACGAAGTAGCCACGGCTGAGCGCGATGCCGATCTCTCGATCGACGGGAACATCTACCTCGGTCGTGTGCAGAACGTGCTCCCGGGCATGGAGGCGGCGTTCATCGACATCGGCACGCCGAAGAACGGCGTGCTGTACCGCGGCGACGTGGCCTACGACCCCGACGAGGTCGAAGAGAAGCAGCCGCGCATCGAGCGACTGCTCAAGAACGGTCAGTCGGTTGTGGTTCAGGTCACGAAGAACCCGATTGGTGCGAAGGGCGCGCGCCTCACCCAGGAAGTGAGCCTCGCCGGCCGCTTTGTGGTGATGGTGCCGGGTCAGCCGACCACCTACGGCATCTCGAAGCGACTGCCCGACGACGAGCGCAAGCGGCTCCGACGCGTGCTCGAAGATCTGCGGCCGCCCGATGCCGGACTGATCGTCCGCACGGCAGCCGAAGGCGCTACCGCCGAAGAGCTCGAACGCGACGTGCGCCGTCTACGCGATCAGTGGGAGCAGATCTCCGCGCTCGCCGCTCGATCGAAGCCGGCCCGGCTGCTCTACCAGGAGCCGACCCTGTCACTCCGGTTGCTCCGTGAGGAGTTCACCAAGGAGTACCGCGGGGTGATCATCGACGACCGTGCCCTGTTCGAGGAGGCCCACGCGTACGTCGAGGCGATCGCGCCGGAGCTTGCCGATCGAGTGGAGTTCTACGACGAGGCCGAGGAGGGCATCGCGCTCTTCGAGAAGCACCACGTGCACGAGCAGCTCCTCAAGGCGCTCGACCGCAAGGTGTGGCTCCCGTCGGGAGGATCGATCGTGATCGAGCGCACCGAGGCCCTCACCGTGGTCGACGTCAACACCGGCAAGAACGTCGGCAAGTCGAACCTCGAGGAGACGGTCTTCCGCAACAACCTCGAGGCGGCCGACGAGGTGGCCCGCCATCTCCGCCTCCGCGACATCGGCGGGATCATCGTCATCGACTTCATCGACATGGAGATCCGGGCCAACCGGGAGGCCCTGATGCGGGCATTCCGGGATGCGTTGGCCCGAGACAAGACCCGGACCCAGGTGTTCGACGTCTCCGAGCTCGGGCTGGTCGAGATGACCCGCAAACGGGTGTCGGAGGGCCTCATCGAGTCGGTGAGCGCGATCTGCCCCGAGTGCACCGGCCGTGGGTACCTCATCGACGAGGCCCTGCTGGAGGACCTGAAGTAGGATCTCCGATTCCCCCGAGATTTGAAGGCGTTCGCGCATGTATGCAGTGATCCGCACCGGCGGCAAGCAGTACAAGGTCGAGGCTGGCCAACGCGTCGAGGTTGAGCGCGTCGGTACCGACCCTGGCGGCGAGATCGAGCTCGCGCCGATCCTCCTGGTCGACGGCACCAAGGTCCTCGCCACGCCGAGCGAGCTTGGGAAGGCCCTCGTAAAGGCGAAGGTCGTCGAGGACACCTTGGGCCCGAAGATCAACGGGTTCCTGTACAAGCCGAAGTCGAACAACCGCAAGCGTTGGGGTCACCGGCAGCACTACTCGCTGCTCGAGATCACGTCGATCACCCCGGGCTAGAGCGGAGAGTAGGAGCACAACATGTCGAAGAAGAAGGGCGCCGCTTCCTCCCGGAACGGACGCGACTCCGCCGCGCAGCGTCTCGGCGTGAAGGTTTCCTCGGGCACGGCGGTGACGGCCGGTTCGATCATCGTCCGCCAGCGCGGCACGCAGTTCCATCCGGGCGAGAACGTCGGCCGCGGCGGCGACGACACGCTCTTCGCCACGGCCAACGGCGTCGTGCAGTTCGGCCGCCGCAAAGGGCGCAAGCTCGTCGACGTCACGCCGGCTAGCTGATCGCTGCGACGACGGTACCGCCGCTCCGCAGCGCCTCACGGCTGCCGAGCCCCTGCTCCCCTCGCCTTCGGCTCGGGTCGGGTCTTCGACCCGGGTCTCGACAGGCTCGGCGCAACTGCTCCGCGGCGCCACCATCGTCTCCGCTCCGCGCCCCACACCTCACTCGTATCCTTAGTAGATGAGCCAGTCGTCGTTTGTTGACGAGGTTCAGGTCAACCTGCGTGGGGGTGATGGGGGCGCGGGCGCGATGTCGTTTCGGCGTGAGGCCCACGTGCCCAAGGGTGGACCCGACGGCGGCGATGGTGGCAAGGGCGGCGATGTGATCGTGCAAGCCGACCGCAACACCGCTTCGCTGCTCTCGTACCGCGACCATCCGCATCGCCGCGCTCCTTCGGGCACACACGGCGCAGGCAAGCAACGTCACGGCAAGCGCGGGACTGATCTCTTCGTCACCGTGCCCGAAGGCACCACGGTCAAGGATCGCGACGGCAATGCGCTCGCCGACCTCGTTGGCCACGGCGATTCGTATGTGGCCGCGCTCGGCGGACGCGGCGGACGCGGCAACGCGCGGTTCCTCTCGAACGCGCGCCGAGCGCCAAGCTTCGCGGAGCAGGGCGAGTACGGCGAGGAGCGGTGGCTGGGCTTCGAGGTCAAGCTGCTCGCCGATGCCGCGCTCGTCGGCTTTCCGAACGCCGGGAAGTCGACGTTGATCTCCAGCGTGAGTGCGGCCAAACCCAAGATCGCCGCATACCCGTTCACCACGCTCGAACCGCACCTCGGTGTGGTCCGGCGCGACGGTCGTGAGATTGTGATCGCCGACATCCCCGGGCTGGTCGAAGGGGCCGCCGAGGGTCGAGGCCTCGGCCATCAGTTCCTCCGTCATGTCGAGCGCGCCCGTGTCCTCGTGCTGTTGCTGGACCTCGCGAACGTCGAGGGACACACGCCCGAAGAGCAAGAGCGGGTCTTGATCGGTGAGCTCGAGCGCTACCGCCCCGAGCTGCTCGAACGGCCTCGACTCGTCGTGGGGACGAAGGTCGACGTCGCCCAGATGCCCTACGAAGGCCGGAAGATCTCTGCGGTCACCCACGAGGGGCTCGACGAGCTCATCGGAACCCTCGGGAAGATGGTGGAAGAAGCGCGGGCGGTGGAGCCTGCAGCGGAAGGGTTCGTTGTGCTGCGCCCGGCCGAGGATGGGTTCACGCTGGAGCGCGACGACGACGGGTCGTGGCGCATCAGTGGGCGCGCCGCCGAGCGAATCGTGGCGATGGCCGACCTCACGAACGACGAGGCAATCTCCTACGTTCACGACCGCTTCCGGCGCATGGGCGTCGAGCGGGCGTTGGCCAAGGCCGGCGCGCAGGAAGGCGACCTCGTGCGGATCGGCACCATCGAGCTCGAGTACGTCGAGGGCTTCGTGTGATCGCGGTCGTCAAGGTCGGCAGCTCATCGATCACGGGCGAAACCGGCGAGCTGGATGACGACGCGCTTGTGAAGCTCTGCAATGAGATCGCGGCGACTCGCGAACGCGGTCACGAAGTCGTGCTCGTGAGCAGCGGTGCGATCGCCGCGGGGATGCCTGCACTGGGGCTCACCGAACGCCCCACCGACGTCGGCATGCTCCAGGCCATCGCCGCAGTCGGACAACCGCGGCTCATGGAGCGTATGAGCGCGATCCTCGCTGGCCATGGTTTGGTAAGCGGCCAGGTGCTGCTCACCGCCCATGACTTTGGCGAGCGCGACCAGTATCTGCACGCGCGCGCCACGCTGCGCCGTCTTCTCGACCTCGGAGTTGTACCCGTCGTCAATGAGAACGACACCGTCGCCGACGACGAGATCCGGTACGGCGACAACGACCGACTTGCCGCGCTCGTCGCCAATCTGGTGGGCGCCGAGGTGCTCGTGCTGCTCACCGACACTGCAGGTCTCTTCACGGCCGACCCACGCCTCGACTCCAATGCGTCGCTCATCGAGGAGATCGTGGAGGTCGATGCTGCGCTCGAGGCGGTGGCCGGCGGCGCGGGTACGCAGCGGGGGAGTGGCGGGATGGCCAGCAAGCTCGCCGCGGCCAAGATCGCCGCGTGGTCCGGGGTGCGAGTGGTGATCGCGGCCGCGGGCACGGCTGGTGTCGTGCTCGATGCGGTCGAGGGTCGTCCCGTGGGCACGGCCGTCCACCCCCGCACCGATCGGCTCCCGAGCCGAAAGCTCTGGATCGCCTTCGCCCGCGGGGCTCGGGGCCGGGTTGTCGTCGATAGCGGCGCCGTGCGCGCTCTCTGTGAGCAGAATCGATCATTGCTTCCCGCCGGCGTTACCCGTGTGGAGGGGGCCTTCGAGGCGGGTGATGCGATCGAAGTGGTCGACGAGCACGGAGCGCCCTTCGCAAAAGGCCTGACGCGCTACTCGTCAAAGGGTTTGAGCGCAGTCGTAGGAAGAAAGACGAAAGATCTCGCCGAAGGATCGCCCCACGAAGTCGTTCATAAAGACGATCTGGTGGTCCTTCCTTAACGCGATTGGCTTGGTTCGCCGGAGCGGCGGCTTGTCCGCCGCTCGACAACATCCTCGCCAACCGGGTCGCGCTGGGAGGGGCCCGCGGGGAGGGCT
>CAMDCC010000021.1 GCA_945889545.1 Bifidobacterium breve
GGTGGAGTTCGACACCACGACCGGCGACATCACCGGGCTCTTCACCACCGAGCAGGCCGCCACGTTGGACTTCACGAGCCAAGGACCGTTGCAGGATCTCCCCGACGCGGTCATCGACGAGCTCAACTCGAACAACGTCGACCTGGAATACACCACACCCACCTCGAACTTCCTCCTCGACCTGCTCCCGCTCCTTCTGATGTTCGGGCTCGTCGCCGCCTTGCTCATGTACATGAGTCGTCGCGCCCAGGGTCAGATGGGCGCGGTCATGAACATCGGGCGCAGCCGAGCGAAGGTGTACAACACCGAGAAGCCCAAGACGACGTTCGACGACGTTGCCGGGTACGGGCCCGTGAAGGCGGAGATCGCCGAAGTCGTCGACTTCCTCAAGCAGCCGGGCAAGTACAAGCAGATCGGCGCACGCATCCCCAAGGGCGTGCTCCTCGTCGGTCCGCCGGGAACCGGCAAGACTCTCATCGCCCGCGCCGTCGCCGGCGAAGCCGGCGTGCCGTTCATCTCCGTCACCGGCTCCGACTTCATGGAGATGTTCGTAGGTGTTGGCGCCGCCCGCGTCCGGGATCTCTTCCAGACGGCGCGCAAGCAGGCCCCTGCGATCATCTTCGTGGACGAGATCGACTCCATCGGCCGCAAGCGCGGCGCGGGTCTGGGCGGTGGTCACGACGAGCGTGAGCAGACGTTGAACCAGATGCTGGCCGAGATGGATGGCTTCGAGGCGACCGAGGGCATCGTGATGATGGCCGCCACCAACCGTCCTGACGTCCTCGACTCGGCACTGCTGCGCCCCGGCCGCTTCGACCGCCAGATCGTGGTGCCATTGCCAACGCAAGAGGAACGCGCCGCAATCCTCCGCGTCCACATGCGCGAGACGAAGATCTCGCCCGACGTCGACGTCGACGTGATCGCCCGGGGTACGCCAGGCATGGCCGGCGCCGATCTGTCGAACCTCGTGAACGAGGCCGCACTCTTCGCGGTGCGTCGTGGTTCCAAGCAGGTGTTCGCAGAAGACTTCGACGAAGCGCGCGATCGCGTGCTCCTGGGACTCAAGCGCGAGTCCATGGCGATCAGCGAAGAGGAGAAAGAGGTCATCGCGTACCACGAGGGTGGCCACGCGATCCTCGCCTACGTGCTCGACCACTCCGACCCGGTGCACAAGGTGACGATCCTCCCCACTGGCATGGCGCTCGGTGTCACCCAGCAGCTCCCCGAAGAGGAGAGGCACATCTACAAGCGTGAGTACATCGCCGACTCCATCGCGGTGGCACTCGGCGGACGCATCGCCGAAGAGGTGGTGTTCGGTCACGTCTCCACCGGCGCGCAGAACGATCTCGTGCGGATCACCGAGATGGCCCGCAAGATGGTGCGCGAGTGGGGCATGTCGGAGCGCATCGGCCCCATGGCTTGGGGCGCCCAGGGTGCCGTCTTCCTCGGCGAAGACCTCGTACACACCCGCGACTACTCCGACGACACTGCACGCGTGATCGACGAAGAGGTCGAGCGCATCCTCCGCCAAGAGGAGAGCCGCGCCCGACGCGTCGTGCGCCTCCACCGACGCGGACTCGACGCGGTCGCCCAAGCGCTGCTCAAGAAGGAGACGCTCGACGGCGCCGAGGTCGGCGCCCTCGTCGACGCGGCAATGGGACGCAAGGCCGGCGGCTTCCGCAAGGTGAAGCGAGCCGACGGCAGCGTCGTCGAGATGCGACCTGTCGACAACGGGGCGAAGAAGGAGCGCAAGGCTCCGGCAACTCCGCGCCGCGCTACTCGCGCTCGTTAGTCGATCGATCCCAGCATTGGCCCAGGGGTTGTTCCGGGGGCTCTGACTTCTGCCACTGCAGCCCACAGGTCGGTGGCTGTGGTGTGACCTACGAAGGCGCGTTGGACGACGCCTTCCTGGTCGGCGATGAGGATCATGGGGATTGCACTGATGTCGTAGCGCTCATGTGCGTCGCGATTCGCTTCGAACGAGCACTCGTGCGTCGCGACTTCTGAACTTTCGAGGACTGCAACTTTGGGGCCGAGGCCTTGGCACCCTGCGCAGGTGGTTGACGAGAAGTAGGCGACGAGCCAGCCGGCGTCGGGGCGCGGGAAGTCGGCACGGTCGAGCTGTCGCGGGATGGGATGCGCGTCGCGGGGTGGAGCTTGTGGGCGTTGTCGCCGCATTCGAAGCGCGATCACGACGGCGATCACGAAGATGCCACCCGCGATCGCAACACGCATGTCGGCGCTCCCGCTCTCAGCGCTCTAGGTCGGGGATGCCTGCCGAGATCGACGCGCCGCCGCCAGGGCTGGGGCTGGGGCTGGGGCTGAGGATGAGGCGGCCCACGACGATCAGGCCGTCGGCTTCGATCACGATCACCTGATCGGGGCGAATGCCGATCTCGGACAAGCGGAACTCAGCTCGTTCGCCAGGCGCCACGGCTCGGGCTGGTGCACTCGACGGACTGTTCGGATCGCCGGCCGTGTACGCGTAGAGCTGCACCGTGATGGGGCGCGTCGACACGTTGATCGCGCTAATGATCGCGTCGGTTGCATCATCGGGACGACCGAGCGTGAACGCCCAACGCCGGGCCCTGGAAGCCGAGCCGGGCGTGGACGCAATCCCAGTGACGGGTGCCGGCGTCGCCCACGTGCCGAACGCTTCCACCACGACGGGAGTGCCGCCGATCGCCTTCACCTCGAGTGTGTACGCACCGCCGACCGGCACGCGGTCACCCAGCTCGACCCGCTCCACACTCTCGGCGCTCACGTTGATCCGCTGAGGCTCCAGCGCCGTCTCGTCGCCCAGCGTGACCGTGAGGTCGACCTGCGCCGAGTGCTCCGAGAAGTTGGCGATCGAGATCGACTGGGCCGTACCCGATGCGGCATCTCCGACCGGCAACCACCAGTGCGTGGCCGATCCGTACACGCCGAGCGAGACGGCGAGGCCCTTGCGGGTATCGGTGCCGTCGAACACCAGTGTGCGCTCAGCAACCACTCGGCCGATCCGGGCGTGCACCTCGGTCGCGAGACGTTCTTCGCGCAGCACCTGGTCATGCACCGGGATCGAGACCCGCGAGCGCCTGGGCACCGCGAGCGCCTGAGTCTCGTTGGGTTCCTCCCTGCTCGACGCGGTGAGGAACGACACGTCGACGATCGCGTCCTGTCCGAATGGGTTGAACAGCGTGAGCCACTCCTGGGCCCCGCGCACCGTCGTGCCACCGGCGAAGTACCACTCTCGGCTGGCCGCGCGAGCGCACGGACCCACGGCGAGATCTTCGTTCCCCCGCAGCTCGTGCTCGACGATTGCCGGCCCACCCAAGATCTCGACCACGACCCCGGGCTGCTCTTCGTCGACGAGATCCGAGACCGCTACCCGCTCCTGGGCGAGCGCGGGGATCGTGCGGCGCTCGACGACGGGGGGGCCCGACTCGCCGCGCATCACGGTGACCGTCGCTTCGATCGGATGGGTCGCGAGGTTGCCGATCACCACGGTCTCGTCGGCTCGGCCACCTTCGATCGCCGTCCCCTCGGCACAGAACCACGCCACCGAGACGGCATCACTGGACGGCACCGTTGGCCCGTCGACTGCGCTGGCCCGTCGTTCGATGTTCGGCGGGGTGGGCGACGTCCCGTGCTCGAGCACAACCAAACCCGCGATGAGCACCACGATGAGGACGAGCCCGAAGACGCGCGCCGCGATTCCAGACGCCGTCCCCGGCGGACGCCGGCTCATGTGCCCTCCCAGAACTCTTCGCCGAGGCCGATCTCCTCGAACGGGCGGCGGCGCTCCCTGCGCTCTTCGCGGTCAGTGCGCTCGCGGACCTTGAGCTGGTCGGATCCGGGTTGCATCGATCGGGAGTGCTTCGATCGACCCCAGAACCACCAGGTGATCGCGACGACCCACAGGGCGATCTGGAACAAGAGGAATCCGGTTCGGCGCGAGTCGCCGGTGTGCTCGAACGTCGCCCCGCCTCGTTGCTCGAGGGTGAATGAGTTCGTGAACCCAAAGGCGCGCCCATGTGCGAGCGCTTCGCCGTCGGCAGTCGCCGTCCACTCTTCGTCGTACGCCTCGGCGAGCAACAGCGTGCCGGGCCCGACGGGGGCGGCCCCGACCCGTCTGGATCCGGCAAGGTCGGTCTTGACCGTGCTCTCCAAGGGATCGACATCGCCGATCGGGACCGCGTCATCGTTCGGGAGCACGGCGCGAGCCGGTGCCCACGAGAGATTCTCGTAGAGCACGAGGCCGGGTTCGCTGCCGAGCCGAGTGAGGTCGAGCTGATTGCCGAGCGCAGCCGAGACCCCCGGCGGTTTTCGGCCGCGCTCACCATCGACCCCACTTCGGAGCGTGAGCGCCACGTAGCGAACACCAGTAGGCGCGAGTATCCGGCCGAGTCGACTGGTCTGACCGGCGCGGGCGGCAAGGATCGCTCGGTCGATGACGCGGTCTTCGAGAGTTGCCGGCGCTCGGAGCAGCTCACGCGCGTCACCCGACCCGTTTCGGGTCATCGACCAGGCCAGGGTGGCGTCGACCTCCACGGGATCGAGCGGCAACATCTCCGCATCACCCAACCACAGGATGCGGAACTCGCCTTCGTCAAGCGCGTCCTTTGTGAAGGACAACGTCGGTGCCCAGCTGTCGGGCGCGCGCCAACGCCCGTCGAACACATCGACGACGAAGCCCAACGACGCCAGGACCATGCCGATCACCGCGACGACGCCCGCCGCTTGAGGCCAGCCCACTCGGGCGCGGCTCAGATGCTCACCGAACGCCGTGAACGTGAGCCCGGCGGCAGCCGCGACACCGAGCGCAGCCAGCGCCAGCCCCGCTTCCGGTACCGCCGTTGCGGCATCGGGAGCAACAGCACTGGGCACGACAACGATCGCGTACCCGACGATCGCGATGATCCACGCCCGCGTGGCCCAAGCGAGTCGCGGGCCGCTACAGATCAACAGCGAAGCACCCGCGGCGAGGAGCAATCCCACGCCCGCGATGCCCGCACCGTTCGGCCCAGTGTCGAAGCGCAGGACGTCGGCGATGGCGAAGTCGGGCCGAAACGCGAGGCCGAACGCGGCGCGGTCGTCGCTCGCGTCGAGCAACGAGGTGGTCCAGGGCATGAGCAGCACAGCCGCTCCGAGCAGTCCGACGATCGCCGCACCTAGCGACCGCAGAGACGCGCCCGCACCACCCGCGACAACTGACGCAACAAGGAGCCCGACGGCGATCGCGATACCGACGAGGGCGCCCAGCGGGTACCAGGCGGCGAGCACGGCAGTCACCAAGGCCACGCCGACGATCGGGCGCCGCGATCCACCGACCATCGTGCCGAACCCGCCCGCGCGGATGACGAGCAGTGCGATGAAGGGCGCGAGGGCGAACAGCACCAGCGGCCCGAGCCGGCCTTCGGCGACGTCGTTGCGCGGCACTGCGCTGACGCCGTACGCCAACGCGGCCACTCCCCCGCCGCCGATGCCACCGTCGAACGCCCGCACGAGGCGGAACGCGCCAAGCGCACCGACGATGAACGCGCCGAAGACTACGAGCGTCTGGGCAAGCCCAGTCGCCCCGAACAACAGCGTGCCTAACCCTGTCATCATCGCCAGTAACGGCGGCGGCGCAGCCGTCGACCCGAGGCCGGTGTGCCGCCACGCCGACGTGAGCTCGGCGCTCAGGTCGCCGATATCCGGCCAGTGCACCATCGTGCCGACTTCCGGCACGCCGGTCGAGAAGAGGCCGCGCGACCCGAACACCACGAGCACAAAGAAGGCCGCAAGGGCGATCGCCGCGGGATGTCGGATGACGTCGAGAAGTGCATCGACGACGTCGCGCCCGCGCTCACCGAGCGAACGCATACGTTCGTCGGCGTGGTGCTGCGCAAGAAACTCCCCGGCCCGCGCACCCGCACCGACTTGGAGCTCGTGCAGCTCGCCATCCCGTACCGTTCGCGATGCCTGTGCACGCCGGCGCGCCGGTCGGATGCGATTGAAGTGAAGGAGATTCCACACCCAGGCGCCGAGATCGGCGAAGGCGCCAGCGCGGCGGCTTGTCAACGCGAACGCAAGTGCCTCGACGAACGAGACAGCAAGACCAAGCGGCACGATGCGCACCAGCGTTGAGCCCGAGTAACAGGTAAGGACCACTCTGACGCGACTGCGCGCGAGCTCACGTCGCGTCGCCCGGTCGCCGGCGGCGCGCTCCCCTTGCGCCTCACTATGACGACCACTCGCGTCGGGCGCGACCATCACGCGCGCACCAGCCAGGCGCGCTCGCCAACAGAGATCGAGATCCTCTGATCCGGGGAACGTGTCGGGATCGAAGCCGCCGAGCTCGTCGAACAGGTCGGCGCGCACGAGCATCGCCGCGCTCGACACGTAGAAGACGTCGCGCACCGCGTCGTGCTGCTCTTGGTCGATCTCGCCCGGCTCGATTCCCGTGTGCGAACCCCCGAGCCGGTCGATCGCCCGTCCGACCACGAGGATGATCTCGGGGTTGTCGGCCGCGAGGAGCTTCGGGCCAACGATCGCGGCGTTGGACCGGAAGGCCTCCTCCACCATCACGCGCACCGCGTGATGGTCGAGCACCACGTCGTCGTGGCACACGAGGAGGAACGTGGCACCTTGCACGGCCGCGATCGCCTCGTTCGCGGCACCACCGAAGCCAGGGCTTCCCGCGATGCGGCGCACGAACGCGGTCGGCAGTGCTGCGCCGACGCGCGCCGACGGGTCCCGGTCCGAGCCCGCATCGACGACCAAGACCGAGAGCGCGGGATAGTCCTGGGCACCGAGCGCCGCGAGGGCGTGCTCGAGAAAGGGCCCGGGGTTGCGGGTGACGACGACGGCGACCACCGGTGGGGCCGCATCGCCGAGGCTGGGCGTGGGCTCCACGGTCGACATCGCTGCCGGAGCGTACCTGTGGGGCCTCGTGAGTCCCTTCATATGCGGGAACGCCCCTGGCCCAATGCGGGAACGCCCCTGGCCAATGCGGGAACGCCCCTGGCCGCTCGTGACTCCCGTCACAAGTGCTTGCAATTGCTAGCACTTTCACGTACCGTAGTAAGCAGAGGGCGGATGCAGAGCGCCTCCCCAATCCTCACACCCCAAACCCCAAACCCCTCGAACAGGAGCAACCAGATGCCAACAGTCACCGACACCGTCAAGCAGCGTGTGCGTGAGGGCGCGTCCCTCGCCGTGGGCGTAGGTGTTCTCGGCTACCAGGCCGCTCGGACCCGCGCCGAAGAGGCGCAGACCCTCGTCGGCACGTCGTTCAAGGACGTACGGGCCACCGCCGAGCAGGGCGCCCGCCGTGCGTGGGAGCAGATCGAGGTCATCGGCAACGAGGTGCGCGAGCGCGTTGAGCCCGTGATCACGCGAGTGTCCGACCGCGTCGAGCCGCTCATCGGCGATTTCGCCGTGCGAGTGGAGCCCCTGGTCGACCGGGTGCAAGCTCGGGCCCAGGCCCTCGCCCGTCGTGCACCGGCGCCGACCGAGATCAAGAAGGTCGACACCAAGTCCAACGCCTGAGCCTCGCTCAGCAAGATTCGTCGCAAGGCCCCGCGGCTCTCCCCGCGGGGCCTTGTGCGTTCTGCGATGAACGATCGCTAGCCTGCTGAAGATGCTGACGGCGTTGGCGGGCGGTGTCGGGGCGGCGCGCTTCTTGCGTGGCCTTGTGGCGGTCGTGCCCGCCGAAGAGGTCACCGCGGTCGTCAACACCGGCGACGACGACATCTTCCACGGGCTGCACGTGAGCCCCGACCTCGACAGCGTCACGTACACGCTTGCCGACGCGCACAACACCGAGACCGGCTGGGGCCTCGCGGGTGAGACCTTCCACACGATGGACGCGCTCAACCGCTACGGCATCCCCACCTGGTTCCGCCTCGGCGACCGCGATCTCGCCACCCACTTGTTCCGCACCGAGCGGCTGCGTGCGGGAGCACGCCTCTCGGAGGTGACCGCCGAGATCACCGAAGCGTGGAACATCCGCACTCGGCTGCTGCCGATGAGCGACGACCCGATCGCCACGCGGATCACCGCAGAGCTGGCATCCGGCGTCGAAGAGCTCGCAATGCAGGACTGGTTCGTGCGCCACCGAGCCGAGCCACCGGTGGTCTCGGTGCGGTTTGACGGCGCCGATGCCGCGGTAGCCGGACCGGGCGTGCTCGAAGCACTCGAACGGGCCGAGACGATCTTGGTGTGCCCGAGCAACCCTGTGATCTCCATCGGACCGATCCTCGCCGTGCCCGGCATCCGCGATCTGCTCATCGCCCGCCGCGATCGGGTCGTGGGCGTGAGTCCGATCATCAGTGGCCGTCCGGTGCGCGGCCCCGCCGACCGTCTCATGGGCCCGCTCGGCATTGAGGTGTCGTGCGTGGGGGTCGCTCGTGAGTACCGAGAGTTCTGCTCGGCGCTGGTGATCGACGCCGCCGACGCCGCGCACGCGCCGGCCGTCGAGGCGCTTGGCATGCGGGCCGTGGTGGCCGACACGCTCATGCGTGACGCTCGGGTCGCGGCGGCCCTCGCCCGCGAGACGCTCGCTGCCGTGGCGTGACGATCACGGTCATCCCCATCGAGGGTGTGCCCGAGGTGCGTCCCGGCGACGAGCTTGCGGTGCTGATCGCCGATGCCGCGACTGCGCAAGGCACGCCCCTCGAAACCGGCGACTGTCTCGTCGTCACGCAGAAGGTGGTCTCGAAAGCTGAGGGGCGGATCGTCGAGCTCGATCCCGACGATCGTGACGCGCGCTTGGCGCTCGTGGAGTCGGAGTCGGTTCGCATCGTGCGACGACGCGGCGACCTGGTGATCAGCGAGACGCGTCACGGCTTCGTGTGCGCAAATGCCGGCATCGACCTTTCGAATGTGGAGCATGGCTACGCCGCGTTGCTCCCGCTCGACTCCGATCGATCCGCTCGCCATGTACGCGACGCGCTACGCGCTCGGTACGGCGTGGAAGTGGCCGTGGTGGTGTCCGACACGTTCGGGCGCCCGTGGCGCATGGGCCTCACCGATGTGGCGATCGGTGTGGCCGGTCTCGCCGGTGTGCTCGATCTTCGCGGCCAACCCGACGCGCATGGGCGTGAGCTCCAGGTCACCGAGGTTGCCCTCGCCGACGAGGTGGCGAGCGCGGCCGAGCTCGTGATGGGCAAGGCGCTCGCGGTCCCCGCGGCCATCGTGCGCGGGCTCGACTCATCCTGGCTGCGCGAAGGCTCAGCGCGCGAGCTCGTGCGCAACCCAGCCGACGACCTGTTCCGGTGAAGAAGGTCGCGGTGCCCGACCTGCTCGAGGCGCGGCGTTCGATCCGCGCTTTTCGTTCGGAGCCCGTCGCGCGCGAGCTGCTCGACACGCTCGTCGAAGCCGCGTGCTTGGCACCGGCACCACACCATTCGCGCCCGTGGCGGTGGGTGATCGTCGACAGCGACAACGCCAAGCGCGCGCTCGGTTCCGACATGGGCGAGCACTGGCGTGCAGACCTTCGGAAGGATGAGATCGGCGAGGACCGCATCGACGAGCTCGTCACCGCGTCGTCTGAACGACTCAGCCGCGCACCCGCGCTGATCCTCGGCTGTCTCACCTGGGACGGCCTCGATCGTTATCCCGACGCCGACCGCCAACGCGCGGAGTGGGGCATGGCGCTGCTGTCGCTCGGTGCCGCGGTAGAGAACCTCATGCTCGCGGCGACCCATGCCGGACTCGCTTCGTGTTGGGTCGCCGCGCCGATCTTCTGCCCCGAGACGGCCCGCGACGCACTCGAGCTGCCGAGCGAATGGCTCCCCCACGCCCTCGTCCTCGTCGGCCACCCCGACCCCGACTACGTACCCCGCGAACGCCCGCCCATCCCGCTCGACGACCTGCGCCGGTTCGCAGAGAACGGTTTCTCGGCACGTTGAAGGACTCCATATGTCCTTGAACGTGCCGAAAATCCGGAGTTACTCGGACGTGGCGACGCGGAAGTAGTCGACGGTGCGGGTGGTGCCTTCTTCGAGGGTGGTGAAGGGCTTCCACCCGAGGTGGATCGCGGCGCGTCCGGGATCGAGGGCCGAACGGCGCAGCTCGCCGGCGCGTGCCGGCGCGTACCGGGCGGGCTCGGGAAAGTCGGTTGCTGCAGCCATGAGGTCGAAGAGCTGCTGCACGCTGGTCTCGACGCCGCTGCCGATGTTCACAATGAGTCCGCCGGCCTTGTCGATCGCGCGTGCGAATGCATCAACGACGTCGTCGACGAACACGAAGTCGCGGGTCTGCTCGCCGTCGCCGAAGATCGTCGGACGTTCGCCGCCGAGCAGCTTGCCCGCGAAGATGGCGATGACACCGGCTTCGCCGTGCGGGTCTTGCCGCGGTCCGAACACGTTCGCGAGCGCAAGCACCGAGTACTCGAGCCCGTGAATCTCACGGAAGTAGTGCAGGTAGTCGCCGACCGCCTTCTTCGAGACTCCGTAGGGCGACAGCGGGCGCTGCGGGTGCCCCTCGCGCGTCGGCATGGCGTCGGGAACGCCGTACAACGTGCCGCCGGATCCCGCGAACACCACCTTGCGCGCGCCAGCATCGAGCGCGGCCTGGATCACGTTCAGTGAACCGATGATGTTCACTTCGGCATCGAGCATCGGGTTGGCGACCGACACCCGTACGTCGGCTTGTGCCGCGAGGTGGTACACGACCTCGGGCTTACGGTGCAGGATCAGCTCGCGCATCGCGTCGGAGCGCACATCGAGACGCTGGAACGTCATCTTCTGCTGCTGCTGGGCCCGAGCTCCGGCCAGGTTGCTCAACGAACCCGTAGACAGGTCGTCGACCACGTCCACGTCGTAGCCCTCGGCCAGGAGCCGGTCGACCAACGTCGAGCCGATGAACCCCGCGCCTCCTGTGACCAGCACCCGCATGAGCCGACCTCAGCCCGCTGGCGCGGCGACCGGCACCCGGCCGCCCGTCAGCGTGGCGCCGGCATCAACGTGCGCGCCCGCGCCGACGATCGAGAAGTCGAGCACCGAGGCACCTTCTTCAACGGACGCGTCCATTCCGAGGATCGACTCTCGCACGAGCGCGCCACGGGCGAGACGCGCGCCGGTGAGCAGCACGGAACGATCGACCACCGCATCGGGTCCGACCGAGGATCCCGCACCAATCGCGGAGCCGGTGACGCGAGCGCCCGCGGCGACGGCGACGCCTTCTCCGATGAGCACGGGCGCTTCGAGTGACGCTTCGCTCGCAAGATCAACGTCGCCTTGCACCCACACGCCCGGGGCTTCCTCGCGCGCGTCGGGCACGGGCGGGCTTCCCATGCGCCCGCCAAGCAGGTCGGTGTGCGCCTCGAGGTACTTCTCCGGGGTACCGACATCGAGCCAGTAGTCGTCGGTGGCCAGCGCATAGAGCCGACCGCGGTCTTCGAGAAGCCGGGGGAACGTCTCACGTTCGATCGAGGTGGCCAACGCCGGCGGGATGCGCTCGAGCACCTCGGGCTCGAGCACATACGTGCCGGCGTTGATCCAGTTCGTCGGCGCGGTTCCTGCGGCAGGCTTCTCGATGAACGCTTTCACCTCACCATCGTCGTACGTGGGCACGACACCCAGCGCCGACGGATCCACGACCTGTGACAGGTGGATGGTCGCCGCAGCCGCGTGCTCGACATGGAAGTCGACGAAAGCACGGAGGTCGAGGGTGGTGAGCACGTCGCCGTTGCACACCACGAAGCGCTCTTCGATGCCGGCCTGCTCCGCAGCGAAACGGATCGCACCCGCCGTGCCGAGCGGCTCCTGCTCGACGGCGTAGATCAGGCGCATCGAGGCAAAGTGATCTCCAGGAAAGTGCTCGACGAACGCGTCGGGCAAGTAGCCGAGCGAGAGCACCACTTCGTCCACGCCGTGCGCAGCCAACCAAAGAAGCTGACGCTCCACGAGCGGACGCCCCGCGATGGGGAGGAGCGGCTTGGGTGTTGTGGACGTCAGCGGGCGCAGGCGCGTGCCCTCGCCGCCGACGAGCACGACGGCTTTCACGGCGTAGTGGAGACCGACGTCGTCGTCGTGGCCGGGGTGCTGGTCGTGGTGGTGGTGTCGGTTCCCGACGACGTGGTGACGGACGACGTGGTGGTCGTACCGCCGGGGCCCGCGGTGCCGCACGTCTTGACGTTCAACGCCTTCGGCGTGGAGTCGCCGTCGGCCGCGGGAGTCTCGAACGCGTTCGGCGGCACTCCGACCTTCTCGTTCTCCGGCAGGAACGCGATGGCAACGACTTGCAGGTCTTCGAGCTTGTAGTCGGCCGGGTTGCCGCTGCGCTTCGCACAGTCGATCGACCACTTCACCACGCCCTTCCGGCCGGCCATCTCGGAGCCGGCGGGGCACTTGTCGCCGTTCGACCATTGGAGCTTGCCCGGCTGGGTCGCGGGGCCTTCCCATGAGCTGAATGAGTCTTCCGCGAGCTCCCAGCCACCGTTGTTGAAGTAGCGCCCCAACGTGGCGTTGTCGCCGGAGTCGGCCGCCGTGAACGGGTGGATGTGAATGAAGCCGTCCTCGTGGGTGTGCAGACCCGACGAGACGCTCGTCCCCGCGACGAGCTCGAACTCGGGGGCATCGTTCAGCCACTGCCCGCAGATGTTGACGCCGAGGGCTTCGTGCCAGTGGTCGAAGAAGTCGTTGGTGGTGGGGTCGATCCCGGCGAGCGGGCGCGTGTCGGAGGCGCCAGCCGACAACGTGATACCGGCGATGCCCGCGATCACGATGCACGCAAGTGCGCCGTAGTACCAGCGCGCACCGCCGCGTCGCTTGGGACGCCGGACCTTGGCGCGCACGCGGGCGCGGGAGTACTTGTTCCGAGAACTCGCCATGACGTGGCGAGGTTACCCGGTGGCTGTAGGCAAACCAGGACGGGTGGGGTGCCGTCGGAGCGCGTGTGCCGCGGCAGCCAGGCCGGTGCGCAGCGCTAGGAAGCCCGCCGTGGGTACGAGCAGGATCCGGCGCCAGCCGCGCCAACGCTTCGCCGCGAACCGCAGCAACGACCGGTGATGCGCCACGAGCATCCGGTAGGGATGGTGGCGCGTGCTCGCACCCTGCACATGGACGACCTCACCCCCGGGTTCGTACGCGACACGCCAACCGCTCTCCCTGAGCCGCCAACACAGGTCGACGTCCTCCACATACATGAAGTACCCGGCGTCCCAACCGTCGATCTCTTCGAGCGCGGCGCGGCGGAGCCAGATCGCCGCGCCCGACACGAATCCCACGTCGCGCGGGAGCGTCGGGTCGGCGTCGAGCTCCCGGTACCGACGCGTGAAGCGGTTCTCGGGCTTGATCAGCCCGAGCAGACCGTGACCGACGGCGTCGCCCACTTTCGGAATCGCTCGGGCCGAGGGGTACCGCGTGCCGTCGGGGTTGCGCACGGTCGGGCCAACCGCTCCGAGGTCGAGCTCAGCGTCGAAGCGCGCGAGGACTGCGGCGGCCGTGCCCCGCTCGACTCGAAGGTCGCAGTTGCACACTGCGACGATCGGCGCCGCGGTGGCCGCGGTCCCGAGGTTTGCGGCACTCGCGTACCCGAGATTCTCTGCTGCAATCACGTGCACATCTGGCACGGTACGCAGGAGCGCAGCGACCGAGCCGTCGGTGGATCCGTTGTCGACCACGACGATCTCCGGCGCGTCGGCTGACGTGTCTCCGATCAACGACTGCACGCACGCGGTGAGCAGATCACCGCTCTCGTAGTTCACGACGACGGCGGCCCATCGCGCCAAGCCCAAGGGCTGCGGACTCATTCTCTGCTGCCCATGGACTGCCTCAGCAGGGTGGAGTCTTGGGCGCGGGCTCGCCGAGCTCGCTCTCGTTCAAGATCGGGGCGGGCGTGAGTCCCTCAGGCGCGATGAGCGTTGGCTCAGCGGCGGTCGGCGCGGTGACGGTCGTGGAGGTGATGGTCTCGGGCACGAGGATGCTCACAAAGTCGCCACCGAGCACGAGCGCGACGTCGGCGCCCTTCAATGATGGATCCAGCACGAGGCGCGCACTGCTGGGGTCGATGTACGAGAGCACGAGCTTGCCTTGCTCCTCCGCCCCACGCGCGTACCGCACTTCGGTGAGCTCGAGGTTGCCTGCGTCGTCGGAAGCACCGGCGCGCTTGAAGCCGATCTTGGCCAGCTCGTCGAGCGCGGCTCCGGCCGCGCCTGCCTCACCGGATCCGTTGAGGACGCGCAACTTCACACTGGATGGGGCCACCGAGCTCGTCGTGGCAACCGTGCCGAACTCTCCGAGTCGCCGCGCCATCTCGCGCCATGCGGGATCCTCGGGGTACAGCACGCTGGCCCCGTTCTGCAGCGGACCCGGGACCCACGGGAACGTCTGCATGTTCAGCGCGCTTTGATCCTTCGGATTCACCGTGCGGAAGGCCACGACGAGCGAGTCGATGTCGTCGCGCGTCAGCGTGGCGTCGGCCTTCAGGTTCTCGACGACGCGGTCGGTGATCTCCAGCGCGGTGAACGGGTCGTTGAGGCTCTTCGCCACGGCCAATCCAGCCATCGCGCGGATGAACGCCTGTTGCCGGAGGATGCGGTTGATGTCGGGGATCGAGTCGGCCGGCACCCATTCTTGGTCGCCCACGTCGAGGTACTCGAGAGTGCGTGAGCGCACGTATGCGAGTGCATCCGGGCCATTGAGCCGGTTGCAGCCGGGCAACGCGATCTTCAGGTTCGTCCCGAGGTCGCGCGCTGGGTACGGGAAGTAGGTGGGGATGCTTCCGATCGCCTTCACGATGCCCTGGAAGCTCTTGAAGTCGACCTCGAGATAGTGGTTGATCTCAATCCCGAAGTTGACCTGGAGCGTTTCGATGACCTTGTCGCGCCCAGTGTTGAACGCCGCGTTGATCTTCGCCATGCACTTACCGTTGATGGTGGTCAGGCAATCGGTCCCACCCGGGATCTCAACGAACAAGTCGCGGGGAAACGACACCAGCAGCGTCTTCCTCGCGCCCGGCTCCACATGGATCACCATGATCGTGTCGGACCGCTGACCGGTCTCGTCCTGGGCCGACCCGAACGCTTCCTCGTCGCCAGAGTTCTCCACAAAGGCGCGGGTGTCGGAGCCGATCAAGAGATAGTTGGCGCCCTCCGGTGGGGCTGCAGCGGTCTTTACCTTGACGCGGCCGATCTTGTCGATCTTCTTGTCGTAGACCCAATTCGCGCCGATGACGGAGATGACCATGACGACCGCGGCGAGGCCGAACGCGATCGCGTAGCGGCTCGCGAAGACGCGACGAGGCGAGGGGGCGTTCACCATGACGCGGTCATCGTACCGAAGCCATTTCGTTCGGCCCCCTCGGCCCCTCGGTCAGGCCCCCTCTGTCTGGGTGACGTGGCCTACCCTCCGGATGTGGCTCCGGCGCCCCCGATCCAGCCCCCGATCCCCGAGCTCGCTTCCACGCCAGCGGTCGTCCGCGCTGGGCGCGCCACGATCGTGACCGCGGATCCAGTCGAAGTGGTCGCCGCCCGTGGTGTGGACGCGCTCACCGCGCTCGACAACCTCACTCCGGGATGGTGGGCGGGCGTGCTCACGTACGACCTCGGGCGTGCGATCGAACGGGTCACTCCTCGCCTCCCGATCGACCCGGCTCTCCCCGACCTCTTGCTCGCGCGCTACGACGCGCGCCTCGAGATCATCGACGACGAAGCCCGCCTCATTGGCTCGGCACCGGCGCGTGCATCGCTCGAGCGACTCCTCGAGCGTGCCACCGAGCCGGGGGAACCAACCCGACTTGGTACGCCACGCACGACGCTCGGTCGTGAAGAGTTCGAAGCCGGTGTTCGAGCGATCGTCGCTCTGATCGAAGCCGGCGAGTGCTACCAGGTGAATCTCACGCGCCAGCTCATCTGGGATGAGCCCGCCGACCCGATCGCGCTCTTCCGGAACCTCGCGCTCCGAAATCCTGCACCCCATGCCGCGCTCATCACGCTGGCGCGTCCCGGCGCATCCGCCGCCACCGTGGTCTCGGCATCGCCGGAGCGGTTCCTCGCGTGGCGGGGGGACGAGGTCGAGACTCGCCCGATCAAGGGGACCGCGCGCGACGCCGAGTGGCTGCGGGCGAGCGCGAAGGACCACGCCGAGAACGTGATGATCGTCGACCTCGCGCGCAATGATCTCGGTCGTGTGTGTGAGTACGGATCGGTCGAGGTCCCGGAGCTCTGCGCGGTGGAGGCGCATCCTGGCCTCCATCACCTCGTGAGCACCGTGACCGGGCGCCTGCGCGACGGCGTTGGCCCGGGCGGTCTCGTGCGCGCCACCTTCCCGCCGGCGTCGGTGACCGGCGCACCAAAGCCACGCGTGCTTCAGGCGATCGAGGATCTCGAACCGGTGCGGCGCGGCGTGTACTGCGGCGCGATCGGATGGATCGACACCGAACGGAACCAAGGCGATCTCGCGGTCGCGATCCGCACGTTCAGCGTGGCCGACGATCAGACGCGGCTCGGCGTGGGCGGCGGGATCGTCGTCGACTCCGACCCGACCAAGGAATGGCGCGAGACCGAGCTCAAGGCCGCGCGTCTGCTGTCCGCGGCTGGCGCAACCGACGAGTCGTCTGTGAGCGCCCAAACGTGAGTGCGACCAAGGTGAAGGTTTCGTTGAACGGGTCGCTCGTTGATGAGCACGACGCGCACATCTCGCCGTTCGATCATGGCCTGCTGGTGGGCGACGGCGTGTTCGAGACGCTGCGCGTGTACGACGGCGTGCCCTTCGCATGGACTCGCCACTACGCGCGGCTGGTGCATTCGGGCACCGGTCTCGGGCTGGTCGTGCCCGACGAGGCGACGCTGCGTTCGGCGAGCGACGCCGTGCTCGCGGCAAACGATCTCCGGGAGGCGCGGCTGCGTATCACCGTGACGGGCGGCCTAGCACCGCTCGGTTCGGAGCGCATCGACTCTCCGCCCACGGTCGTTGTTGCGGCCAGTGCGATCACCGCGTGGCCACCCACGGAAACCGTTGCGAGCGTGCCATGGTCGCGTAACGAGCGGGGTGCAACCGCCGGACTGAAGACGATCTCCTACGCCGAGAACGTTCGGGCGTTGGCGTACGCGCACGAACAGGGCGCCGGTGAGGCGATCTTCCGCAACACCCGCGGCGAGCTCTGCGAAGCGACCGGATCGAACCTGTTCGTCGTGCGCGACGGCGTGGTTTTCACGCCACCGGCCGATTCCGGTTGCCTGCTCGGCGTCACCCGCGCCCTCGTGCTCGAGCTCGCATCCGAGCACGGCATCGCAACCGAGGAACGGGCGTTGGTTCCCGATGAGCTCACAACGGCCGACGAGGCGTTCCTGACGTCGACGACGCGCGAAGTGCATCCAATCGCCAAGGTCGACGACCACGACATCCCAAATGCCCCC
>CAMDCC010000022.1 GCA_945889545.1 Bifidobacterium breve
GGGTATCCCGGCGACGAGCGAGCGCGACCCAGCGTGAAGGACTGGGAAGCCCTCGCCGGCAAGGAGCTGAAGGGCGAGCCCGACCAGCTCGTCCGGGAGACCGCGGAGGGGATCCCGGTCAAGCCGCTCTACACGGAGGCTGATCTCGAGGGGCTCGAGACGGTCGGGGGACTGCCGGGGTTCGAACCCTTCGTGCGGGGCGTGCGGGGAACGATGTACGCGAACCGGCCGTGGACGATCCGGCAGTACGCCGGGTTCTCGACGGCCGAGGAGTCGAACGCGTTCTATCGCCAGAACCTCGCCGGTGGGCAGATGGGACTGTCGGTCGCGTTCGATCTCGCGACGCATCGTGGGTACGACAGCGACCACCCGCGCGTTGTGGGCGATGTGGGCAAGGCCGGTGTTGCGATCGACTCCGTCGAGGACATGAAGATCCTCTTCGACGGGATCCCCCTGGAGAAGATGACCGTCTCGATGACGATGAACGGCGCGGTGCTCCCCGTGCTCGCGGGGTTCATCGTTGCCGGCGAAGAACAAGGCGTCACGCAGGACCAGCTCGGCGGGACGATCCAGAACGACATCCTCAAAGAGTTCATGGTGCGCAACACATACATCTATCCGCCCGAGCCGAGCATGCGGATCGTTGCCGACATCATCGAATACACGTCGAAGAACATGCCGAAGTTCAACTCGATCTCGATCTCCGGCTACCACATGCTCGAAGCTGGCGCGACGGCCGTGCAGGAGCTCGCGTTCACCATCGCCGACGGCCTCGACTACGTGCGCGCGGTGACCGACCGCGGGATCGACATCGACGAGTTTGCAGGTCGCTTGTCCTTCTTCTTCGGCATCGGCATGAACTTCTTCATGGAAGTCGCCAAGTTGCGTGCGGCACGGCTGCTGTGGGCCCGGGGCATGCGCCAGCTCGGCGCGAAGAAATCCAGCTCGCTCATGCTGCGCACGCACTGCCAGACGTCGGGCGTGTCGCTCACTGAGCAGGACCCGTACAACAACATCGTGCGCACCGCCTATGAAGCGCTGGCTGCGGTGCTCGGCGGGACGCAGAGCCTCCACACGAACTCGTTCGACGAGGCGCTCGCGTTGCCGAGCGACTTCGCAGCGCGCGTGGCTCGCAGTACACAGCTCATCCTGGCCGAAGAGACCGGCGTCACCCACGTAGTCGATCCGCTCGGCGGCTCGTACTACGTGGAGGCCCTCACCGACTCGGTCGCCAAGCATGCGTGGACGCTCATCGAAGAGGTCGAGGCGCTCGGCGGCATGACCAAGGCCGTCGAGTCGGGCATGCCGAAGCTGCGCATCGAAGAAGCCGCGGCGCGCCGCCAAGCCCGGATCGACGGAGGCGCCGACGTGATCGTGGGCGTGAACAAGTACCGGCTGGCCGAGGAGTCGGCCGTCGACATTCGGGAGGTCGACAACACCGCGGTGCGCGAGTCCCAGATCGCCCGACTCACCACGCTGCGTGCCAACCGCGACCCGGCGGCATGCACGGCCGCGCTCGAGCGGCTCACCGAAGGAGCGCGCGGCAACGCCAACCTCCTCGAGCTGTGCGTCGAGGCCAGCCGGGCCCGGGCCACCGTGGGCGAGATCTCCGACGCGCTCGAGCAGGTGTTCACCCGCCACCGGGCAACGGTTCGTACCATCTCAGGTGTGTACGGAAGCGCTGCGGCGGGCGACCAAGAGTGGGAGCAGGCGCGCACGGAGGTCGAGGCGTTCGCGAAGTCAGAAGGGCGCCAGCCCCGAATCCTCGTGGTCAAGATGGGCCAAGATGGTCACGACCGCGGCGCCAAGGTGATCGCCACCGCCTTCGCCGACCTCGGCTTCGATGTGGACGTCGGGCCGCTGTTCCAGACGCCTGAGGAAGCGGCTCGCGACGCCGTCGAGAACGACGTGCACGTCGTCGGTGTGAGCAGCCAAGCGGCCGGGCACAAGACGTTGGTGCCTGATCTCATCGCGCAGCTGCGCAAGCAGGGCGGCGACGACATCGTCGTTGTCGTGGGTGGGGTGATCCCGCCCGACGACTACGAGTTCTTGCGCGATGCAGGAGTGGCGGCGATCTTCGGGCCGGGCACGAACATCGCCAGTGCGGCGTCCACGGTTCTCACGGTGCTTCCGCGGCACGGGTGAGCGAGCTCGCCGCGCAGATCGTTGACGGCGATCGGCGCGCGCTGGCGCGGGCGATCACCCTGGTTGAAAGCACACGCGCCGACCATCGCGCCGAGGCAGATGCACTGCTCACGGAGCTGATGCCGCGCACCGGGGGCACGATGCGGGTGGGGATCTCGGGCGCGCCGGGGAGCGGCAAGTCGACATTGATCGAGGTGTTAGGGCTGCATCTCGTGGATGCAGGCAAGCGTGTGGCGGTGTTGGCGGTGGACCCGTCGAGCACTCGGTCGGGCGGATCGATCCTCGGCGACAAGACACGCATGGAAGAGCTCACGCGACGCGCTGAGGCGTTCGTGCGACCGTCTCCGACGGGTGGGACGCTCGGTGGTGTTGCACGGCGCACTCGTGAGGCGCTGCTGCTGTGCGAGGCCGCGGGTTTCGATGTGGTGCTGGTGGAGACGGTGGGAGTCGGGCAGTCGGAGGTTGCCGTCGAAGGGATGGTCGACTGCTTCTTGTTGCTGATCGCGCCGGGCGGTGGCGACGAGCTCCAGGGCATCAAGCGCGGGATCATGGAGCTCGCCGATGTGGTCGTGGTGAACAAGGCCGACGGCGATCTCGCGGTTGTCGCGTCGGCGACGGCAGCCGACTACACGAACGCGTTGCACCTCATCCGGCCGAAGACGCCACCGTGGACGCCGACCGTGGTGTTGTGCTCGGCCCTCGAGGGACGCGGCATCGACGAGTGCTGGGCCGCGGTTGAGAAGCACCGCCGCGTGCTCGATGACGCCGGCCAGCTGCACGCGCGTCGGGCGGGGCAAGCCAAAGACTGGATGTGGTCCGAGCTCTCGGCTGGATTGTTGGACCGGCTGCGTCTCGACCCCGCGGCAGCTGCTGAGGCCGCTCGGCTCGAGGCCGACGTGGTCGCCGGCCTCGTCCCGCCGACCGTGGCAGCCGAGCGGGTCCTGGAGGCCTTCGGCACCTGACCCGGAACGCCGGAACCACCGAAACTGTGGTTTTTCGGCACGTTGAAGGACATATGCACGCCTTCAACGTGCCGAGAACTTCAGACGAGACCCCGATTTGGTCGATCACTTGCCGGGATGGGGATCGAGATCGCGGGGCGGAAACATCGCCGGTCTGACGAAGTGGCAGGGGTGCAGCTCCGGCGCAGTGAAGCGCGCCTCCACGCGCTGT
Organism: Bifidobacterium breve; assembly: GCA_945889545.1. Taxonomy (GTDB): domain Bacteria; phylum Actinomycetota; class Acidimicrobiia; order IMCC26256; family PALSA-555; genus SHVJ01. The sequence continues at coordinate 3,319 of CAMDCC010000022.1, forward strand.
TGGCCGACGCCGACGTCGTCGTCGCGATCCTCGACGGCGACGGCCACGTCACCTACGCCAGTCCCGGCACCGAGCGGCTCCTCGGGCGGCCTGTCGCTTCGCTGCTCGGCTCGGTTCCGCTCGAGCTCGTGCACCCCGGCGATCGCGAGCGCGTGATGACCGCGGCCCGGGCGAGCGATGAGGAGCCCGACGCGAGCGCCCGCGTCGAGATCCGGCTGCAGCACCACGACCAGAGCTGGCGCACGGTCGAGCTCACCGTGATGAACCGGTTGACCGATCCGGCAATCGTTGGCTTCGTGCTCAGCGTGCGCGACGTGACCGAGCAGCGCGGTCTCGAAGCGACGCTCTTCGAGGTTCGCGGCCGCTTCCACGCCACCTTCGACCACTCGCCCACCGGCGCGGCGCTGACAACGCTCGACGGGCGAGTGCTGCGCGGCAACCGCGCCCTCGCGCAGATGTTGGGCATGGACGAGAAGGCGCTCGAAGGCGTCTCGCTCATGGCCCTTGCTCACCACGAAGACCGCCACACTGCGGTGAGTGCGCTGCGCGATGCAGCCGATGGCTACGGCATCGGTGATCGCGTCGAACAACGGTGGGTTCATGCCGACGGCCGTCCGTTAGCCGTGATGGTGTCGTCGTCACTCGTGCGCGGTCACGACAGCACACCGCTCTACGTGGTCACGCATGTTGAGGACACCAATGATCACCAAGAGCGTGGTCGACTGCTTGCGCATCAAGCCGCCCACGATCCTCTCACCGGCCTCCCCAACCGCTCGATGTTCTTGGATGAGCTCCAGGTCGCGCTCTCGAAGCCCGAGAGCCGAGAGCGTGTGGCAGTGCTGTTCATCGACCTCGACCGCTTCAAGGTCGTCAACGACAGCCTCGGACATCCGGCGGGTGACCGATTGCTCATGACGATCGCCGACCGGTTGCGTGCGGCGACCCGTCCGAACGACATGGTGGCGCGCTTTGAAGGTGACGAGTTCACGGTGCTGTGTGTCGGCGTCGCCGACGAGTCAGCGGCACGAGCAGTGGCGGCCCGGCTGGTTGCAGCGATCGCGAAGCCCGTGGTCATCACCGAAGGCGAGGTGTTCGTGACGGCAAGCGTCGGGATCGCGATCGCCAACGGCGAGATGGAGACAGCAGAGACGTTGCTCCGCAACGCCGATGCGGCGATGCACCGGGCCAAGGACGAGGGCCGCGACCGGATGGAGTGCTTCGCCTCGGATGCGCACGATGAAGCCGCCAACCACTTCCGCACCGCGAACGACCTCCGGCGCGCCTTGGAGCGCGACGAGCTGCGGATGCACTACCAGCCGGTCGTGCGCCTCGACACCGGTCATGTCACCGGGTTCGAGGCGCTCATGCGGTGGGAGCACCCCGAGCGCGGGCTCGTGGGGCCCGTCGACTTCATCGGCGAGGCAGAAGAGACTGGCCTCATCGTGCCGATGGGAACGTGGGCGCTCGAGACCGCGTGCCGACAGCTCGCCTGGTGGCACACGCAAGGTGCCGACGTGACCGTCAGCGTGAACCTGGCCGCGCGTCAGCTCGCCGAGCCAGACCTCGTGGACGACTTCGCTCAGGTGCTCCGAGCAACTGGGATCCGCCCCGACACCGTGTGGCTCGAGCTGACGGAGAGCGCGTTGATGCGCGACGCCGAGCGAACGATCGCCGCGCTGCGTGCGCTGCGCACCCTGGGTGTCCACCTAGCGATCGACGACTTCGGCACCGGCTACTCGTCGATGTCGTACCTCAAGCGGTTCCCCGTCGACTCGCTCAAGATCGATCGGGCCTTCGTCGACGGGCTCGGACGCGATCCCGAAGACACCGCGATCTGCACCGCGGTGGTCACCCTTGCGCACGCGCTCGAGATGCGCGTCGTCGGCGAGGGCATCGAGACACCCGAGCAGCTCGACGCACTCCGCAACCTCGGCTGCGAATACGGCCAGGGCTACCTCTTCGGCCGGCCACAAGACGCGTCGATGTGGGGCACTCGCCCCGACCTGCACGGCTGGGCTCCACCCGCTCCCGCCTGAACAACATCTGCGCCGGCGTCACCTCCGAGCGTGCGGCGGGTCGTGTCGCGACTTCCATCCTCGTCGCCGCCCCGGGCCCGTCCAGACGGAGACCGCATGCCCACGACCCTCACCATCCAGCCTTGGCCCGATCCGGTCATTGACACGGTCGGCCACGATCCCCGATCCATCTACGCCGAGACGTTCTGGCTTCCCACGCTTGGCCCGACCGCGCTGTTGCTCTTGCGTCACCTCGCCGCGCGCTTCGACGAGCGCACGGGGTCGATCGAGCTCCCGGTAGCCGAAGCGTCACAAGCGCTCGGGCTCGGCGAGCGCGCCGGCAGCTCGTCGCCGATCGTGCGGAGCCTCGTGCGGCTCGAGTCGTTCGACCTCGCGTGCTCCGACGGGCGCGGCACCGTCGCAGTGCGGCGCTGCCTCCCTCCACTCCCCACACGCCACCTCCGTCGGCTCTCCGGCTCGTTGCGCACCGCCCACGCGCAATGGACGGAGATCTCGCTCGCCGAACCACCGCACGCAGATGCTCGTCGCCGCGCCCGACGCCTCGCATTGGCGCTGCTCGAGCAAGGCGACGACCTCGACCACGTCGAGCGCGTGCTGTTCGCCACCGGCTACCACCCAACCGTGTGCCACGACGCCTCGCGTTGGGCGTGGCAACGACACCGCGATGCGGCCGAAGCCGCCGGCCTCACCACCGCCGGCTGAGCCAGTTCCCTCGTCTACCTACTCTAAAGTAGACTACTTTGGGAGGTCCCGTGGCCAACATCTTCGAGTGGCCGCTGGTCGACGAGTTCCTGGGGCGAACGACGGAGCTCGCGGTCCTCGAAGATTGGTGGGCCAGTGCCGAGCGCATGCCCGTCAGCCTCTACGGTCGACGGAGGGTCGGAAAGAGTTGGCTGGTCCGGAGGTTCGCGGACAGCAAGCCAGCGGTCGTGCTGGTCGGACGACGGCTCGCCGCCGGCGCGCAGCTCGATGCCCTTGCGAATCACCTTGAGCCGGTCCTCGGCGTGCGTCCCGACCTGCCCGATGTCCCGACATTGTTCCGGGTGCTGTTCCGCGCGGCGCGACAGCGCAAGCTCCTCGTGATCATCGACGAGTTCCCATGGCTGTTGCCAACGACCGAAAGGGCGATCGAGGCCGAGCTCAGCGAAATCCAGGCCGTGATGGAGGAGGAACGTGACGACTCGTTGCTGAAGCTCATCCTCTGCGGCTCGATGGTCGGTCAGATGGAAGCGTTGAACGCGGAGCGGAGCCCGCTCCACGGACGTCTCATACAGCTCCGGTTGCACGCACTCGGCTTCGGCGAAGCGTCTCTGTTCCTTCAGGCCCTCGATCCCCTCGAGCGCTTCGAGCGCTTCGCGATCGCCGGTGGCATGCCGCGGTATCTCACGGACCTCAACGGCTCGAACCTGCGCGCAACAATCTGCGGCAAGATCCTCAGCCGCGACGCACCACTCTTCGACGAGGCGCGCACCATCCTCGACCAGGAGCTGCGCGAGGGAAAGATCTACTTCTCGGTGCTGAGTCTCCTCGCGGACGGCGACAAGGAGATCGGCGAACTCGCGAACGGCACGCGCATCGACTCGTCGCGACTGTCGAAGTACGTCAACACACTCGAGACGCTGCGCATCGTGGCCCGGAAGCTTCCAATCGGGGCGGCCCCGGGGAGTCGCGGTGGGCACTGGCACCTCGAAGACGCCTTCTTCCGCTTCTGGTTCCGGTTCGTCTTCCCCTTTCAGGACGACCTCGAGAGCGGTCTCAAGGCGGTCGACTTGTTCGACAACGCGATCGTAGGGAGCCGCTTCGATCAGCACGTTTCGATTGCGTTCGAACAGTGGTGCCGCGAGTGGACGCTCGCGACGCACGGAGGGATCTCCCAGCAGGTCGGGTCCTGGTGGGGGCCCTCATTGCACGCGCTCCGCAAGACGGGCGAGCGCACGACGGAGGAGATCGACGTCGTCGGGATGTCGCGAGGGCAGGTCACGTTGGTCGGCGAAGCCAAATGGCGTACCCATGGCGCCGACGCCAACATCGTCAAGGACTTCGAGCAGTACCGAATCCCGGCGATGAAGCAGGCGGGTTTCAAGGTCGCCCGAGACTGCAAACTGCTGGTGTTCTCGAAGGGTGGCGCTACAGCAAGCCTGAAGAAGGCTGCAGACGTTGACCACCTGATCGAGCTGATCGATGTGCCGGCTGCACTTGACGAACTCCGCAGATACCCTGCGCCTCCATGAGTGAGCCATTGCCGTCGGCCGACCTCGACACCCCCAACCTCGACTCGATCGCTGGATGGCTGCGCGACGCGAAAGCGATCGTGGTGCTCACGGGCGCGGGGATCTCCACCGAGTCGGGCATCCCCGACTTCCGAGGCCCACAAGGCGTGTGGACCAAGAACCCGGCCGCCGAGAAGACCGCGACGCTGCAGTACTACTTGTCGGACCCCGAGGTGCGAAAGCAGTCGTGGCAGAACCGCATCAACAGTCCTGGGTATTGGAGCGCGGAGCCCAACGCGGGGCACCGTGCGCTCGCCGACCTGGAGCGAAAGGCCGCGCTGCACACGCTCGTCACCCAAAACGTCGATCGCCTGCACCAAGCCGCTGGTTCGTCACCAGACAAGATCGTCGAGATTCACGGCAACGTGCACGAGGTGAAGTGCATGCTCTGCGAGTGGCGGGCGCCGATGGAAGTTGCGCTTGAGCGCGTGCGCGCCGGTGAGGACGATCCGGAGTGCCCGGAGTGTGGAGGGATCCTCAAGTCGGCGACAATCTCATTCGGTGAGAACCTGGTGCCCGCCGATCTGCATCGCTCGCAACACGCGGCCGAGCAGAGCGACGTGTTCCTCGCGATCGGAACCTCGCTCACCGTGTACCCGGCAGCAGGTCTGCCAGAGGTTGCACTCGGGCACGGCGCGCGTCTCGTAGTGATGAACGCCCAAGAGACACCATTCGACGACCTCGCCGACGCGGTGCTGCGCGACCAGCTCGGCGATGTGCTTCCCGACCTCATCACCCGCATCTAAGCGCGCGGACCAAGCGCGAAAGGACCGCCGGCGCTCGCGCGCCGGCGGTCCTTCCGTACGGTCGGTTCGCTACGTGAGGCCGGCAGTCGGGAAGCCGCCCAGGTAGGTGAGCACTCGACCACCGATGAACGCGGTGTAGTAGCGCGAGAGGGCTTCGAGCTTGTCGTCGAGTGTCCCCTCTCGCTCCCCGTCGGCAATCTCGAACGCACCGACGATCAGCGCAGGATCGGTCTTCTTGGACCGCAGCACACCGATCACGCCCGCGGCTTGCTCTTCTGCCAGGTCGAGCGCGGTACTCAATGCACTCTCGTGATCCAGGCCGATGAGCGTCAGGCCCTCGCCGAACTGGGCTCCCAGTGCGTAGTACTTCTCGATGAGTGCGGCCGAACGAGAGTAGAGCGCGACCGCGCCACCCAGGTTGGCGTATGCACCGCTCTTGGCATTGCCAATGAGGTCGGGCAGCTGATCACTGATCACGTTCCCGCCGGAAACGGCGAACAGGTAGTCGAAGTCGTTGTTCGCATAGAAGTTGCGAACGTCGGCTTCGGTCGCACCAGCCGATTCGGCTTCGCTCTTGATGATCACGGTGTCGAATGCCTCGAGGTTCGCCTCAGCCGCCCGCCGGAAGAACTTCGCGATGTCGGCGATCTTCGTGGTCCCGGCGATCTTCGGACCGGACAGGTTGCTCGAGAAGGTCTGGAGCTCCTTGGCTGCGTCGATCTGCGTGCCAGCGAGCTCCAAGACCACCGCACCAACCGTGTACTGGGTGAGCGCTTCCGCCTCGGTTGCCGCCTGATCTCCGGCAGCAAACAGATTGGTGGCGTAGTCCGACAGCGCAAACGCGTCGATCGCGGTGCCGTAGGCGTCCATGAGACCTGCGGCTTCGCTCAACGTCTTCGGCTTGTAGCTCTTCAGGCTGTTGAAGAACGCATCGATCTTGCCGCCGATCGCGGCGCTCGAGTTGATCTGGCTCAAGAACGCGTCGGCACCCTGCGTGAAGTAGATCTGGAGCGCCTGACCGGTCTTCGCCGCGGCGTTCGCAAACGCCGCGGCTTCCAACGCCTTGTTGTATGCACCTGCTTGCACGCCGTCGTTCCTGAACGCAATTGCTGCGTCGTATGCGTCAGACGCCTGGAAGAAGGTCTCGCTGACGCCCTCCTGGATCGTCGGGTCGAGCGCTGCGTACGCGCCGGCAGACGAGTCGGCCTCGGCCAACCAACCTTGTGTGAGGCTTTCGAGCGCGTCGTAAGCCTTCGGGCTCAGCTCGGTGTCGCCGCCCTGCGCACGTGGGAGGTCTTTGCCGGTGAACTCCTTGTAGGCCTCGTAGATGTCGGCGACTTCGATCACGTCGATGTTGTTCTCGTTTCCGAGATCCACCATGTCGATGAGGTTGCCGTCGAAGTCGGCCGAGTTGCGCTGACCATCGGGGATCAGCATGACGGTCTTCTTCTTGTCGATTGCGCCTTGGATCTTGTACGGGATGCCGCCGACCGGCCCGATCGTGCCGTCAGGGTTGATCGTCCCCGTCATGATCACGTTCTTCTTGAGCTTGTCGCCGCGCAGCAGCGAAAGCACCCCGACGGTGAGCAGCCCACCCGCGCTCGGCCCGTCGATGAGACCTTCGACGTCGTACGTGATCTCGACACCGGTGAGTGGGCTGCCGGTGATGAGCGTGGCCACTGTGGCCGCGTTCCAACCGGCGGCGCGCCACTGGTCGCCGGTACCAGCAACCTCGTCCTCGGTGAACCCGACGCGGAACTCGCTGCCACCGGTGCGCATGCGGATGGTCGCACCGTTCGATCCACCGCTCGGCGGGTTGCCGCTGCGGAAGAAGAGGGCGTCGACATGCACCGACTTTTCGTTCCCGGCCGCCGCCGGGGCAACCAAACCAAGGGTCGTGATGGCGACGATGGCGAGCATCGCAACCGGCATCCGGAGGCGGCGCATCGTGCTGGATCCTTTCGAGATGTACGGGGGACCCCAGATTGTCACGCCGTGACCACCCTCCGCCGGATCGAGGTTCACGATTCAGACCAACCCTCCAAGTTCCGACCCTTGGGAATTTCCGACCCTTCGGGTAACCTTTCACTCACCATGGCTGGTTTCCGAGACTTACTGACCGCTGCCCGCCAGCGCATCCGTGAGGTTGAGCCCGTCGACGCCGAGCCGCGCCTCGGTGAGGCCACGTTCCTCGACATCCGCGAGCTCGACGAGTACGAGCAGGGAACGATCCCCGGCTCGGTCTTCATCCCCCGTGGGCACCTCGAGAGCAAGATCGAGAACACGGTCACCGACAAGGGCGCACCGATCGTCCTCTTCTGTGCCAGTGGGATCCGTTCGGCATTCGGCGCCGACACGCTCCAGCAGCTCGGCTACACCGACGTCGTCAACCTCGCCGGTGGCTTCGGGCGCTGGAAGAACGAGGGCCGACCCTGGACCACGCCAGCCGTCCTGAACCCCGAGCAGCGCAACCGCTACGCCCGCCACCTCCTGCTACCCGAGGTGGGCGAAGCCGGCCAGCAGAAGCTGCTCGAGTCCCGGGTGCTGCTCCTCGGCGCGGGTGGCCTGGGCTCCCCCGCTGCGCTGTACCTCGCGGCCGCCGGCGTCGGCACACTCGGCATCGTCGACATGGATGTGGTCGACGAATCGAACCTGCAACGCCAGATCCTCCACAACATGGATCGCATCGGTGAGCGCAAGGTCGACTCGGCGAAGAAGACGCTCACGCAGCTCAATCCCGATGTCGACGTGGTCACCTACGACGTGCGCTTCGGCGCCGACAACGTGCTCGACATCCTCAACGGCTACGACGTGGTCGTCGACGGCACCGACAACTTCCCGACGCGCTACCTCTTGAATGACGCGGCGCTCATCAAGCGCATCCCCGTCGTGCACGGTTCGATCTTCCGCTTCGAGGGACAGATCACGGTGTTCAAGCCGTATGAGGGCCCGTGTTACCGATGCATGCTCCCCGAACCGCCGCCCGCAGAGCTCGCACCGAGCTGCGCCGAGGCCGGTGTGCTCGGCGTGCTGCCGGGGATCATCGGCTCGCTCCAGGCGCTCGAGGCGATCAAGCTGCTCCTCGAGCTCGGCGACCCGCTCATCGGTCGCCTCCTCGCGTACGACGCGCTCGAGACGAGCTTCCGCACCTTCAAGGTGCGCCGCGACCCGGCGTGCCCCACCTGCGGCGAGGACGCCGGCGAAATTACTATCGCCGAATACGACGACTTGTGCATGCCTCACTGACGTTCACTGACGAGGTTGTGCGAAAGCACCTCCGGCGCTCACACAACCGAGTCACAAAGGTCAAGAAAGAGGTCAAGACCCACCTCGGGGTGATTGTCCTCGCAGTGCTTGTTGCTGGGTGTGCGGTGCCGCAGGTTGCTTCGGATCCTGTGCATTGGGGGGTGCCGGCTGACTCGGGTACTGGGCGGCGGATCGTCTATCGAAAGCCGACGCAGCAGGTGTGGCTCGTCGACGCGTCGGGCGCCGTCATCGACGCGTTCTTGGTTTCGGGTCGCCTAAATAATCCGAACCCGGGTACGTACCAGGTGTTCCGCAAGATCAACCCTGGATCGTCAGGCAGCTTGCGCCTTCCCTACTTCGTGGGCTTCGCCTACGGAGCGACGACCGACATCGGGTTCCACGGCATCCCGCTGTACCCGAACGGCGAGCAGATCCAGAGCATCTTCGAGCTCGGGCAGCCGCTGTCCCACGGTTGTGTGCGCGTCGCTCAGGACAAGGCTTTGGAGATCTGGAACTGGGCCGACTTCGGCACCACCGTGGTGGTGATTGGCTAGCTGCTGGCTCAGTCGCTTCAGCGCGTGGCGTCTGGGAGCTTGACCGTTGCCAGTCGCACGACGATGGTCGCACCCGTGGTCGCAGGACGCGGCCGGGCCGTCTTCGCCCGAGGCATGTTCTCCAGCTGAGGGAGATCGGGAAGCGACGCCGTGCGGTAGTCGACCCCAGGCGGCTTGACGCCGCCGAGCAGCTCGTTGAACGTGACGAGGTCGTTCTCGAACCCAGCGACGGGTTCGCCCGTACAGGGCACCAGCGCCTCGAGATCCGACGGCAGGCTGGTCTCGAACGCATTGTCGGCGAAGCAGTTCCGACCGTCGTCGGTCGCGGTTTTGAGCGTGCTCACCAGCAGGAGATCGAAGCGGGCGCTGTCGCGCACCACGTTGCTGCGAACGGTGTTCCGCTTCGCGTCGAAGTCGATCGCTTCCGGGTTGTCGGGGTCGATGATGGTCTCGGGGAGAGCAATGACGCCGATGCCCGCGATGTCGTGGTCGTACACCAGGTTGCGAGTCACCACGTTCTCGTTGCCACCGGCGACCAGGATGCCGTTCCCGATCGCGATCTCAGCAATCTCGATCGCGCCGGTTGAGGCATTGTTGTTCGAGTACACCTCGTTCCCGACGATCGTCGTGCCGTGCTGCGGGTACAGCGCCTCCCCCGTGCCGCTGTTGGGAACGATCCCGACGCGGTTGTCGTGGAACGACGACCGCGCGATCACCAAGTTGCCACCCGAGTTCGTCCCGGAGTACCCGATGCCATTCCACTCGGCTTCGACATCGATGATCACGGCGTTGCACGGGAAGCACTGCCCGATGTAGAAGCCTGCATCCGGGCTACCAGCAGCGTATGAGTGGTCGAACTGACCGTCAACGGAGTCGAATGCGAAGATGCCGTAGTCGCCATTCCTGATCGCGTTCAGGTACGAGCCGCGATACCCGCGCACGCCTGTCCAGAAGAAGCCGTTCGTCTTGAAGTTGCGGGCGGTGATGTTCTCGATCGCCACGCCGTCGGCGAACACTTTGAAGCCGTTCTCGTGACCGGGCTCCTCGCTGAACTCGCCGTCGACGATCGTCTCGTTGCGGTCCTCGCCGCGGATCACGATGTCGTGCTGCTTGGGTCCAACCGTGATCGCTTCGTGGTACACGCCGGGCGCGACGAGCACGAGCGCGCCCGGCTTGGCGGCATCGACCGCTTGTTGGATGGTGGGGAAGTCGTCGGGCACTCGAAGGGTTCCGCCACGCCGACGCGCGTTCGACGTGCTGCGATCTTCGTGGGCGGCGGCTGGGTCGACGACGACCACGGTCCCGCGTTGACCGACGCCGGGGGCGCCGTGGAGGGAGCAGTAGTAGGCGTAGGTCCCTGGTTCGGAGAAGGTGAACTCGTAGCGCCCGTCGGCAGGAATGTTCGAGCCGAAGTCTGAACCGCGGTTGGGAACGACGTTGTGACGACTGCGACCGTGATTGACCCAGCGAACCGTGGTGCCCGGAACGATCTCCACGCGCTTGGGCGCGAAGACGTTGTCGCGCACATCTACCGTCACCGTGTCAGAGGGTGTCTGCGACGAAGCCGCCGCACCGGCCGGGACCGGCGCAAGGTGGTCGACACCGCCGACGACTGCGGCGGTGAGCACCATCAGAACCACACACCCTCGTCGCAACACGGCTGTCATCGTATGGTCCTCCTCGCGGAGGCCCGCTTCTTCACGGCCTTCTTGACCGCCTTCTTCTTCACCGACTTCTTCACCGACTTCTTCACCGATTTCTTCACCGACTTCTTCACGGACTTCTTCGCTGGCTTCCTTGCCTTGGGCGTCGGCGGGTCGAACGTGCGGGCGACCTCGACGAGCGTGCGCACGGCGAACCCGGTTCCACCCTTCGCCAGCTCGCCGTCGTCGCTTGCGGCTCGCGCCGGGCCCGCGATGTCGAGATGCACCCACGGGATGTCGTCGACGAACGCTTCCAAGAACAGGCCGGCGGTGAGTGCACCGCCCATGCCGCTCGTGCCGATGTTGCGCAGGTCGGCGATCTCGGACTCGAGCAGCTTGCGATACTCGTCGGGGAGCGGAAGCGTCCACATCGGCTCACCCACGCGCTCCGATGCGGCGCGCACGGCTTCGACCCAGGCATCGTGATTGCCCATCACGCCCGCGATCTTCTCGCCGAGCGCGACCACACACGCACCCGTAAGGGTGGCCGCGTCGATGATCGCGTCGACCTTGTCGGATGCTGCGAGCGCGAGCGCATCGGCCAGGATCAGCCGGCCTTCGGCATCGGTATTGAGCACTTCCACGGTCGTGCCGCTGCGCATCTTGAGCACATCGCCCGGGCGGATCGCGTTCCCGCTCGGCATGTTCTCGACCATCGGCGCATACGCAACGACGCGATGCCGCACACCGAGGGCACGCAAGGTGGACATCGCGGCGAGCACCGCGGCCGCGCCACCCATGTCGGTCTTCATCGTCTCCATGCCGGCCGCTGTCTTGAGCGACAGGCCACCGGAGTCGAACGTGACCCCTTTCCCGACAAGCGCGAGCGTCCCGCGCGCCTTGGCGCGGGTGGGCTCGTAGACGACCTTCACAAAGCGAGGCGGACTCGTGGAACCTTGCCCGACGCCGAGCACGCCGCCCATCCGGAGTGTGCGCATCTGCGCCTCACTCATCACCGTCACGCTTACGCCCTTGCCCGCGAGCAGACGACGGGCTGCGGCTGCGAACTGCGCCGGAGACTTCGCGCCCGACGGCTCGTTGACCATGTCACGAGCCCATGCGACCGCGTCGGTGATGACCTTTGCGTTCTTGAGCGCGGCATCAACCTTGGCCCCACCAACACCCACAAGCACGACGCGTCGCACGCGCGACGGCTGACCTTCCGACTTGTACTCGAGGAAGCGGTACGAACCAAGCGCGAAGCCCTCGGCGACCGCGCCCGCGGCAACGTCGGGATCGAGTCCGTCGGCCGCGGCAGCCAACGTCGTGGCGACGCTCGTGGCCTTCGATGCGCGCCGCACGACGGCGGCCCCAGCCCGCCGCAGCACCGTTGTCGAAAGCTCAGCGCGCGGGCCGAGTCCAACGAGGACCGCAGTCTTCGCGAGTGAGCGTGCCGGCAACGGGACCGTCAGCGTCTCGCCAGGCTTGCCGCTGAACCCGGCTTCCTTGAGGAACGCAACGAGCCCACCGCCGAGCGCTTCATCGACGACATCAACCCCTGGTGCATCAACCCCTGGCCCGGGTTCACGATCGGCAAAGAACGGAACGGCCAGAAGGTCGGCTCGTACCCGCGCGGCCGTCTGATTCGTGGTGCTGAACGCGATCATCTCGCCAACTCCATGGGCGGTGAGTCTATGGCCCGACTTGGCAGGCCCGACTTCGCGAACCCCATGGAGCACGTAAGCCCTCCGGTAGCCTTGCGGCGATGTCGTTCCCCAGCGCGTCGCTTGCTCGCGCGCTGCTCCAGACCGCTCGCCCGAAGCAATGGGTCAAGAACGTGCTGGTCTTCGCCGCGCCCGGCGCGGCGGGCGTGCTCGACGATCCCTCGCAACTCGGACGCACGGTCGTCGCGTTCGTCGCCCTCTGCCTCGCGGCGAGCGGTACCTACTTCCTGAACGACGCGCTCGACTACCACGCGGACCGCAGTCATCCCACGAAGCGGCACCGGCCTATTGCCGCCGACGCCGTGAGCGCGCGGTTGGCGGTAGCGATGTTCGTGCTCCTCGAGTTGGCCGCGCTCGCGGTCGCCGCACCCATCAACGACTTCGCGCTGGCGCTGGTGATCCTGGGCTACATCGTTCTGACGGTGTCGTACAGCGTGTGGCTCAAGCATGAGCCCGTGATCGACATCGCCGCCGTCGCCGCCGGCTTCGTGCTGCGGGCGATCGCCGGCGGAGTCGCAACCGGCGTGGAGTTCTCCGACTGGTTCCTGATCGTCGCCGCATTCGGCTCGCTGTTCATGGTGACGGGCAAACGACACGCCGAGCTGATCGAGCTGGGAACCTCATCGGGCGCGCACCGAAGCACACTCGATGCATACTCGACGAGCTTCCTCTCGTTCGTCCGCGCCTTTGCCGCGAGCATCGCGGTTACTGCGTACTGCTTGTGGGCATTCGAAGGTCTCGCGGTCACCGGTGACGACGAGGCGTTTCGCATCTCGATCATCCCGTTCGTGCTGGCCATCCTCCGCTACGCCTACCTGATCGAGCAAGGAAAGGGCGGTGCCCCTGAGGACATCGTGCTCTCTGATCGGGTGCTGCAAGTACTCGGCCTCATCTGGGTGATCGTGTTCGCCGTGGGTGTCAATGTCTGACGGCAATCGTCGTTCGCGCCGGTGAGACGCGTTGCCGCGTTCGACTTCGACGGCACGCTGACCACGAGTGACACGCTGGTCCCGTTCTTGCGCGCCGTGGTTGGCAACCGCGACCTCGCACTCGCCGCGATTGTCAATGCACCACGGTTTGCACTGGCCGTGATCAGCGATCGGTCGCGCGACGCCGCGAAGGCTGCGTTGTTTCGACGCGTGCTCGCAGGGCGCAGCGCTGCCGCAGTGCGAACGCTTGGTGAGCGTTACGCCGACAGCATCGTCACCCATCGGTTGCGCTCAGGCATGCCCGAGCGCATCGAGTGGCATCGAGACCAGGGCCACGAGATCGTGATCGTCTCGGCCTCCCTTACCCTCTATCTGGATGCGGTCGGCCGCCGACTCGGCTTGGACGCGGTGATCGCCACCGAGCTCGAAGTCGGCCCCGACGGCGCCCTCACCGGCGAGATCGTCGGCGCGAACGTGCGTCGCGCCGAGAAGGTGCGTCGCCTCGAAGCGTGGCTGGGGGGCGATGCCGAGATCTGGGCCTACGGCGACAGCACCGGCGATCGCGAGCTGCTCGAACGCGCCGACCACTCCATGCGTATCTAACGGATCCGCTATCTAGAGGAGAACCTCAACACCCCTCCGGTACCCTTGACCCGTATGTCCGACTTCCTGGAGCACCTGCGCGAGCGCGTCTTGGTGCTCGATGGCGCGTTCGGCACCTGGGTGCAGGACAAGGATCTGGGCCCCGACGATTTCGGCGGGCCGGAGCTCGAGGGCTGCAACGAGCACCTGGT
>CAMDCC010000023.1 GCA_945889545.1 Bifidobacterium breve
GACCCGGCCGCGGGCCTGTGGCACGTCGTCGGGAGCTCGCCGTGCAACTGCCAGAACTGGCCGTGGGGCACCTACGTGTTCCTCCCGAATGCGATCGTCGCCCACCGCGATGTGAATCAGACGAGCTGCGCGGGGAGCGCCTGGTACTCGGAGCTGCCGACCTTGCGCACGCAGGTGCAGACAGGGATCGTGATCCCCCCGACGACGACTACGGGTGTGCCATCGGTGGTCGCATCGAGCACGACCACGACGACAACCACCGTCGCTCCGTAGCGATCCGCGACGGTCGGAGCTGGCCCTAGCTGGCCTTGGACAAGCCGGGATCGGTGGCCTCAATGAGGGCCTGGCGGGCGGCGGCGACACCTTCGCGGCCGACGCGGCGGGCCTTGGCGTCGAGCTGCCAACTTGTGTTCCAGCGGGCAGCGCGGCGGGCACGACCGGCCGGCACCACTCGGGCGCGTCGGGCCCGTGGGGCCGACGGCCGAACTGGTGCTTCATTGGGAGTGTTGATGAGGCGAAGTTGTGTGCTCACATCAGGAGTATCACCGGGGGGTGTGACATTCATTCCCGGCCGCCAGAGGCCTTTGTTTTTGTGGGGTCTGGCGACCCGTAGACTTTCGGGTCGTGCGCGACGAGCCGACGGTCTACCTCGACTACGCGGCCAGCACGCCGATGCGCCCCGAGGCGGTCGCCGCGATGGCCCCGTTCCTGTCGTCGTCGTTCGGCAACCCCTCAGGCGGCCATTCGGCCGCTCGTGCCGCGAAGACCGCCCTCGAAGAGGCCCGCGAATTGGTCTCGGGCAGCCTCGGCGCCACGCCGAATGAGGTGGTGTTCACCGGCGGTGGCACCGAAAGCGACAACCTGGCGGTTGTCGGCGCGGCTCGCGCCGCTCGCGCGGCCGGCCTCGGTGACGGCATCGTCACCACGCAGTTCGAGCACAAGGGCGTACTCGCACCATGTGACCGGTTGGAACGCGAGCAGTTCCGCGTCAACCGGGTACGGGTGACCGCCGGCGGCATCGTGGATCTCGATGCACTCGCCGACGCGCTCGATGAGCGCACCGTCGTCGTGTCGGTGATGCTTGTAAACAACGAAGTCGGCACCGTGCAACCACTTTCCGACGTTGCCGCGCTCGTGCGCGAGCGCGCACCGCAAGCCGTCCTTCACACTGATGCTGTGCAAGCCGTCCCATGGCTCGATGTGCGCACGGTCACGGCACCCGCCGATCTGGTCTCGATCTCCGCGCACAAGTTCGGTGGGCCGAAGGGCACCGGGGCGCTCGTGGTGCGCGGCGGGGTTGCCCTCGAGCCGATCATCGACGGCGGCGGCCAAGAGAGAGGATTGCGGGGCGGCACGGTCAACGTCGCGGGAGCGGTGGCGATGGCTGCCGCGCTGCGCGTTACCCACGAGCAGCGCGACGTCGAGATCGCCCACGCGCGAGCGTTGCGCGACCGGCTGGCCGAAGGAATCGCCACCGCCGTGCCGGATTGCTTCTTCAACGGTGACGTCGCTCAGAAGGTCGCGGGGAACTGCCATGTCGGCTTCCCTGGCGTCGAGGCCGAGACCATGCTCGTAGCGCTCGACCGCCTCGGCGTGTGCGCGGCTGCGGGTTCGTCGTGCTCGTCGGGGGCCACCGAGCCGTCGCACGTGCTCGCGGCGATGGGGCTGTCGAACGAGCAGGCGCTCGCATCGATCCGCATGAGCCTCGGCTTCGCGTCGACCGATGCCGACGTGGACCGGGCCCTCGAAGTGATCCCCGACATCGTCGAGCAATTGCGGGCGATGCCCGCCGCGTCATGAACGTCTTGGTCGCCATGAGCGGCGGGGTCGACTCGTCGGTGGCCGCGGCGTTGCTGCTCGACGCCGGGCACGAGGTGACCGGCGTGACCCTGCGGCTCTGGGGGGGGAACACCGATTCCGGGTGCTGCAGCGTCAGCGATGTGGAGGATGCGCGACGGGTCGCGGCTCAACTCGGTGTACCTCACTATGTGTTCAATCTGGCCGAGCACTTCAACGACCGAGTGGTCGGTCCGTATGTCGAGGGCTATGCCGCCGGCCGTACCCCAAATCCGTGCGTTGAGTGCAACCGTTCCATCAAGTTCGGCGTGCTGCTCGGTCGCGCCGCGGCCCTCGGCTTCGACGCGTTGGCCACCGGTCACCATGCCCGAGTGCAGTCCAACCCCAGCGGAGAGTTCCGCCTGCTGCGCGGTCTCGACGCGGCCAAGGACCAGTCCTACGTGCTGTACATGCTTGGGCAGTCGGAGCTGGCGCAGGTGATGCTGCCGGTCGGGGAGCTCACCAAGGCCGAGGTTCGTGCACACGCGGCGCGCCTCGGGCTCCGCACGGCCACCAAGCCAGAGAGCATGGACGTGTGCTTCGTCGCTCGCGACGAGCGTCACCAGTTCCTCGACGAGCGCGCGCCGGGCCGACCCGGCCCGGTCGTCGACGTTCACGGCGAGCTGCTCGCTGAGCACGACGGGGTTGCGCACTTCACGATCGGGCAGCGCCGAGGACTCGGCGTCGCCGCGGGGGAGCGGCGCTATGTGGTCGACGTCGACGCCGCGAGCGCGACCGTCACGATCGGACGCCGCGCCGACCTCTTGCGCAGTGAGATCCCGGTGCGCGACATCTCGTGGGTGAGCGCGCCCGTCGGTGGCGAGCGTGAGGTCGAGGTCCAGATGCGCGCGCACGGTCAGCCAGTGCGCGGGCGAGTCGTGGCGCCCGACCGCGTGGTTCTCCATGCCGCGCAGCCGCGCGTCGCGCCGGGCCAGGTCGTCGCCTTCTACGACGACGATGTGCTTGTGGGTGGCGGAATCGCCGCCTGACCTAGAGAACCTGATCTAGCGAACTTCTAGAGGTACGCGTCGGGCGGCCGCGGCCTCGAGGAACGCCGAGCGTTGTGTCACGGCGACCATGAGGTGCGCGGTATGCGTGGCGACGCCGCCTCGATTCCCTCGGTTCGTGCGCACCATCTCGGCTTTCTCGTCGAGGTCGATCAGCACGTTCCCGAACGCGGCTCCAAGACGAAGGTCGAGCACGCCATCCGGGATGCCCGCCGGTGGTTCGGCCGCTCGGAGCGCGCGCACATGACGCCGGATGAAGAGCACGGGCTCGGCCAGGGTCATCGGGTCGACCACCACCACGCCCGCCGGCACGAGCACGAGCCACCGTCGCGACAAGCCGTGCAAGGCGCGTGCGCCGAAGTAGACGACCGGTCCGCCCAACACCAGTGCAGCGATTCCCAGCTCGATCTCCCCGTCGGCAAGCAGGAGTGGGCCGGCGGCGGTCGCCGCAACCACGAGTCCGCGTGCGATCGGGAGTGGGCCGAGGAAGAGGGCCGGTGGCACACGTAACGGGAAGCGCTGCTCGTCGCCGTAGGCGATGCCGTTCGCGGCCGCCCGAGCGATGTCGGGCAGCGCGACGAGCACGGCGACAACCAGCGATGCCGCTACCGCACCCCAGCCGGACAATCCATGCGACTCTCCCGCGGCGAGTGCCACGATCGCGAGCATCAAGTACGCCGGTGCGACCGTTCTGAGAAGGGTGAGTCCGGCCGGCCGCGGCGCGAGGACCGCGACCACACCCGCACCCCACGATCCCAACACCAGGACCGCTGCCACGACCTGCAGTGCGTCGTCGAAGGTTGCGATGAAGTCGTCGGCCGCCGCGCCGGCCGTGAGCGGGAGCGTGATCCACGCGATGCGCGCCAGCCAAACCCTCACGTTCATGGTCGTAGTCTGACCTCCGCCCCCGTCTCACCGTCACACCTGCTCGGTAACCTGCGAGTTATGGCTGTTCCCGACCCCGCCGAGCGCATCGAGCAGCTGCGCACGGAGATCGAGTACCACAACGAGCGGTACTTCCTCGAGGACGAGCCCGAGATCTCCGACGCCGAGTTCGACGCGTTCATGCGCGAGCTTCGAGAGCTCGAAGCCGCACACCCGGAGCTCGTCACCCCGGACTCACCCACACAGTCACCTGGTGGTGTTGCCGCAGCCACGTTCGCGCCGGTCCCGCACGACGTCCCGATGCTCTCGCTCGACAACGCGTTTGCCCGCGAAGAGCTGCTCGCGTGGCACGACCGCATCGTCAAGATCGTGCCCGGTCCGATCGAGTTCGTCGGCGAGCCCAAGCTCGACGGGCTCGCGATCTCGTTGCTCTACGAGCAGGGGCGGTTCACTCGCGCGGCCACGAGAGGCGACGGCGTCACCGGCGAGGACGTCACGCCCAATGTGGCCACAATCGCGTCGGTTCCCAAGCGACTCTCCGGAGCCGACCTGCCGGAACGCCTCGAGGTTCGTGGGGAGGTCTTTATGCCACTCCAGGCGTTCGAAGACCTCAACCGTCGCCAGGGTGAGGCCGGCGACCGACTGTTCGCCAATCCCCGGAACGCCGCGGCCGGCAGCCTGCGGCAGAAGGACGCCCGCATCACCGCGTCGCGCGCCCTCGACTTCTTTGCGTACCAGCTCGGCGTGCAACGCGGCGGCCCCAAGCTTCGGTCTCATCACGAGACTCTCGTTTGGCTCGCGAGCCTTGGGATCCCGGTCAACCCTCACATCGAGCAGCTCAGCGACGTCGACGCGCTGTACAGCTTCTGCGACCGCACGCTCGAGCATCGCCACTTGTTCGGGTACGAGATCGATGGCGCGGTGGTCAAAGTTGATGACCTTGCGCAGCGCGCGGAGATGGGAACCACGAGCCGCGCTCCTCGTTGGGCGATCGCCTACAAGTTTCCGCCCGAGGAGAAGACAACGATCCTGCTCGGGATCTTCGTGAGCATCGGACGTACCGGGCGCGCCACGCCGTTCGCGCAGCTCGAGCCGGTGTTCGTCGGTGGCTCGACGGTGGGGCTGGCAACACTGCACAACCAAGACGAGGTTGCGCGCAAGGATGTGCGCCCCGGCGACACCGTGATCGTGCGCAAGGCCGGCGATGTGATCCCCGAGGTCGTCGGCCCCGTGCTCGCCAAACGCAAGCGCGGCGCGCGTAAGTGGGTCTTCCCGAAAAATTGCCCCGCGTGCGGTGCGCCACTCGTGCGACTCGTTGGCGAGTCCGACCACCACTGTGTGAATGTCGAGTGTCCCGAACAGCGTGTGCAGCGCATCTGCTACTTCGCGGGGCGGGGCGCGATGGACATTGAGGGTCTCGGCGAGGAGCGGGTGCGCCAATTCGTCGACGCTGGGCTGCTGAGCGATGTGGCCGACATCTACTCCTTGACCGTGGCGCGACTGCTTCCGCTCGAGCGCATGGCGCAGAAGTCGGCCGAGAACCTGGTGCAGGCGATCGAGTCGTCGAAGACGCGCGGCCTGGCCCGCGTGCTCGTCGGTCTCAACATCCGCCATCTCGGCCCCACCGCTGCGCAAGCCGTCGCCCGTGTCACCGGCGATCTCGCGGTGATCGAGAAGACGTCCGAAGAAGAGCTGACCGCGATCGACGGTGTAGGCCCGGTGATCGCGCAGAGCGTGCAGCAGTTCTTCTCGGTCAAGGACAACCGCACGGTCGTCGCCAAGCTGCGCAAGGCCGGGGTCGACCTCACGGCGCCACGCGTTGCGCCCGTCGCCGGCGGACCGCTCGACAGCCTCACGTTCGTGCTCACCGGCGGACTTGCAACGTTCACCCGTGAGAGCGCGCAGGCCGCGATCGAAGAGCTCGGCGGCAAGGTCACGTCGTCGGTGTCGAAGAAGACGAGCTACGTGGTCGCGGGGGAGAACCCCGGCTCGAAGCTGGCGAAAGCGGAGTCGCTCGGCGTGACGATCCTCGACGAGGAGGGCTTCCAAGCACTCTTGAAAGACGGCCGCTCTTGAAGGACAGGCCGGGCGAGGAGGACGGCCGCTCTTGAACGACGGTCCAGGCGAGGAGCTCAGTTCACGGCGCGGAAGGTCCAGCTGAAGCTGCCGGGACGGGCCGGACGGTTCTTCCCCTGCGCCCAATAGAGCACCGTCACTTCGTGGACATTGCTCGGTTCGAACCGCTCGATGTCCTTCCCGGGACCCGGGCGGAAGCTGATCTGGCCCAGCGGCTCGACCCGGTCGGTCTGGTCCTCCGGCACCTCGACCCCGTCGATGACGAGCACGCCGGTGAGGTCGTCGCGCAGGTCGGCGGTGATGGCGTCCTGGAGGATCTCGCCGTCTTCGGGGTTCACCCTCTCCACCTCGGCGCCACGCCGCACGGGCGTGCTGCTCGTCTCGCTGACGCGTGACGTATCTGTGGAGCTGAGCAGCACGGCGGTGAGGCTCGCGACTCCGAGCAAAACGCCGACGATCATGACCACGCGCATCGGGTGACGGAAGACCGGCTCTCGTGTCGGCGGGCGACTCGGTACGGCGGGCGGTGGGAGCTGCGTGCTCATCGGTTGGTGAGGCTACCGACGGCGCTTGCTGGCGCCCCGTTCGTGGCGAGAACCCATGTCCGTTGGCCAAGTGACATGGAGATGTCGCCAGGGCCTCGTAGCCTGGTCATTCACATGCCCCACTCTGCCCTCGTTGACCTCGTTGGTCGCGTCCTTGCCGGGCGCTACCGGTTGCTCGCGCCCATCGGTGCGGGCGGGAGCGGGCGCGTCTATCTGGCTGACGACATCCGCCTCCGGCGCCGGGTCGCGGTGAAGGTGCTGCACAGCGGACTGGCCGAGGACGCCGGGTTCCTGCGCCGGTTCCGGGCCGAGGCGCAGATCGCCGCCTCGCTCCATCACCCCCATGTGATGGCGGTCTACGACTGGGGTGAGGACGACGGCGTCCCGTTCATGGTGCTCGAGCTGCTCAAGGGCGGTTCGCTGCGTGGGCTGCTCGACACCGGAGCCCGCTTGACGCCCCAGCAGTCGGTTCATGTCGGCCGTCAGGTGGCTGCCGCGCTGCGGTACGCCCACACGCGGGGCCTTGTGCATCGCGATGTGAAGCCGGCGAACCTCTTGTTCGACGAGCACGGGATCGTGCGGGTCGCCGACTTCGGCCTGGCCCGGGCGCTCGCCGAGGCTTCGTGGACCGAGCCGAACGGCACCGTTCTCGGTACCGCGCGCTACGCCTCGCCCGAGCAGGGCGAAGAGGGTCGCCTCGACGGCCGCGCCGACCTTTATGCACTGGGCCTTGTGCTGGTCGAAGCGTGCACGGGCACGGTGCCGTTGGTTGCCGACACCGCGTTCGGCACGATTGCCATGCGCTCACATCGCGGCGTGCAAGCACCGCTCGAGCTCGGACCGCTCGGGCCCGTCGTCAACCGTGCCGGTCGCCCCGATCCCGCCGAGCGCTTCGCCGACGCAACGGGCATGGGTTCCGCCCTCGCGCGCGCAGCGCGTCAGCTCCCGCCACCGGAAGCGTTGCCCATCGCTGGACTCGGCGATTCGGTCGACGACGTGGAGCCCACCCGGGTCGGACGGGCGCGTCGTCAACCGGGGAGCGACCCGTTCGGCGACGAGACCGTCTCCGAAGCCGCTGCATCGCTCGAGATCGTGAACGAATCGCGACATGCGGTCATGCGACGCAGTGCGGTGCCGGTGATCGTGGGTGTGGCCATCGCGGCGATGCTCATCGCGCCGGTCGCGCTGTTCCTCTCGACCGGCGCGGCCGCGAGCGTGGCGGTCCCGAGTCTCGTTGGGCTGAAGAGCGGGCCGGCCCTCGACGCCGCCGCCGACAAGGGACTTGGCATGAAGGTGGTCGAGCGGCGTACCTCTGACGATCCGCGCGGACTCATCATCGAGCAGCGTCCGGGGCCCGGAGCATTCCTCGGTGAAGGCGACGAGGTGCGCGTGGTGGTGTCACGCGGTCCGCCACCGGTTTCGATTCCCTCGATCGCCGGGCTCTCCGTCACCGACGCGCAAGCGCAACTCGAGCAACTGGGCTTCGTCGTCGGGATCCAGCGCGAGTTCAACGAGACGATCGACAAGGACATTGCGCTGCGTACGGATCCGGTCGCAGGCACGAAGAAGCGTCCGGAATCGTCGATCACGGTGTTCGTGAGCGACGGTCCACCGCCGGTGCCGGTGCCTGAGGTGGCCGGGAAGTCGTACGACGAGGCGGTGGCGACGCTGGCCGCACAACGCCTGGGTGCGGCGCGCAAGGACGTGTTCAGCGACACCGTGACGGCCGGCACGGTGATCGGCACCGAGCCGGCGGTTGGCCAACCCGCGGCGCGCGACTCCGTGGTCACCGTGGTGGTGAGCAAGGGGCCTGAGATGGTGGAGGTGCCCAACGTCGTCGGCATGACCGTGGAAGCTGCGAGCACCGCGTTGCGCGACCGGGGCCTGATCCCCGATGTGGAGGATTACGCACCGGGAGCGATCGTGCGGGCCCAGGCCCCGACGGGCGGCAACATCGTCAAGAAGAACTCGAAGGTCACGGTGTTCCTGTAACTCCGGCTGTCCTCTCTTCCTCTCGGAAGCCCTCTTCCTTGGGTCGGGCGTTCGACGCGTACGATCCCGGGCGTCATCCACATTCGAAAGAGGACGTCATGGGAACGCTGGACGGTCGGGTCGCGATCATCACGGGTGCAGGCCGAGGGCTCGGTCGTGAGCATGCGCTGCTCTTCGCCGCAGAAGGCGCCAAGGTCGTGGTGAACGATCTCGGCGGCGACATCCACGGTGAGGGTGCCGACCGGGCGCCCGCGCAGCAGGTGGTCGACGAGATCCACGCCATGGGTGGCGAAGCTGTGGCCAACACCGACAGCGTGTCGGACTGGGACGGTTCGAAGCGCCTCATCGACCTGGCGATCGAAACCTTCGGCGATCTCCACGTGCTCGTGAACAACGCGGGCATCCTGCGCGACCGGATGCTCGTGAACATGAGCGAAGAAGACTGGGACTCCGTCATCGAGGTGCACCTTCGCGGGCACTTCTGTCCCACCCGACACGCGGCGGCGTACTGGCGGGAGCAGAAGAAGGCCGGAAAGGACGTGAACGCGGCGCTCGTCCACACGTCGTCGACGTCGGGTGTGCTCGGCAATGCCGGCCAGACGAACTACGGCGCGGCCAAAGCCGGCATCGCCACGTTCTCGACCATCTGCGCGATGGAGCTGAAGAACTACGGCGTGCGGTCCAATGCGATCACGCCGATGGCACGCACGCGCCTGACCGAGCAGACGCCCGGCATGGAAGACGTGATCAAGCCGCCCGAGGACGCGTCGAAGTTCGACATGTGGTCTGCGGCCAACGTGTCGCCGATGGTCGCGTATCTCTCCACGGCCGACTGTCCGTTTACCGGCGACACGTTCTTCGTGGAGGGCGACGTGGTTGCTCGCTACCAGCCCTACGTCATCGACGAGAAGATCACGAACAATGGTGAGCGTTGGTCGGTCGAGCAGCTTGCCAAGGCGGCACCGGCAATGCAGCCGAAGGAGCGCCGAGGCGGTCCGGGCGAGATCGCCATCGCTGCGGGATAATGGTCCTCAGAGGCTGGGAGCCTCTCCAGTCCTCAAGCCGAAGAAACAGAGGGGGACGATGAACCTGTTCGAGAACACGCCCGACTTCCTCCTGATCGTGGTGGGGGTCCTGGTGGGCGTCGCGGCCATCTTGATCCTCGCGTCCGGTCGACGCCACGAGGACACCGGTGGGACTCGCACACAGGCGCGCTACGTCGGGACGATCGGGATCATCACGCTGTTCGTGGCGCTCATTGCGTTCTACAACGTGGTGCGGGGGCTTTCTGGGTTCATCGTCGACGGACACGACGACAACTCGATCTACCGTCACGCACTCGAGAACGGTCTTCTCCTCATCGCGGCGGGAGCCGTGTTTGTGTTTCACTACCGCCGATCGACGGAGCTCACACCGTCGTCACGCGGCGCCACGGGAGCGGTATCGCGTGTCACTCACTACGCAGTGTGCTTCGTCGCCACGATCCTCGCATTCGTCGCCGCGTCGAAGGCCGTCTACGGGATCTTTCAGATCATCGCTCCGGGGGTCTTCGGGACCGGCGGTACCGCGGCGATCGGAGCAGGAGGCTTCAACATCCCTTCGGGCTTCAACGTGCCTCCTGCGCTCGAGGAGCTTGCTGGCGATCTTCTCGGTGTTGACGTCGGCGGCGACCGCGGTGACATCGCGCGCCAGCAGGGCATCGCTGACCTGGTGTCGTTCGGATCGCTGGCGTTCGCCTCGGTGCTGGTCTTCCTGCGCAGCTGGAACCGGCTGCCCGAGCACTGCGAGTAAGACAAGCGCGGCACCGAAGCGACCAGAGCGACCGCGTTATTCGGTGATCCCCTGAATCGCTTCGAGGAGCGCAGCGTTTGAGGCGGTGGGGTTGCCGGCGGCCTGTGCCGCCATCATCTTGGCGAGGTCGCCCTGCATGCGGATCTTGCCGGCCATGAACGCTTGCATGGCGGCGCTGGGATCACCCGACGTGAACATCTCCTTCGCCGTCTCGTAGTCGGTCGTGACGGTTGCGTCGGCGTCGCCGGCATGGCCGATGCCCACGTGGCCGCGACCCCCCCGCGTCGACATGTGGAGATGCCGTTCGGCGCCGAAAGGTGTGTCGGTGACGATGACGTTCGTGACGACGTCGATGGTGCCCGGCGTGTCGGCCCCATGGACCCCGATGAGCTTCTCGATGACTGAGAACCACTCATCTGACAAGAAAGCATGCTTCGGCACTCAAGTCCTCCGGGTTGCGGCGCGAGCGGATCGTAGACTCGCCATCGTGGCACCCCGAATCACTCGCGCCGATGCCGAGCACGTCG
Organism: Bifidobacterium breve; assembly: GCA_945889545.1. Classification (GTDB taxonomy): domain Bacteria; phylum Actinomycetota; class Acidimicrobiia; order IMCC26256; family PALSA-555; genus SHVJ01. The sequence goes on from CAMDCC010000023.1 coordinate 10,660, forward strand.
CCCGACTCGCGCGGCTCGAACTCAGCGAGGACGAGATCGAGCGTCTCACGGTCGATCTGGGCGGGATCCTTGAGCATGCCGAGGACCTCGTTGCGCTTGATCTTGACGGGGTTCCACCGACTGCCCACCCGTTGCCACTCGTGAACGTGTTCCGTCCCGATGTCGTCGGGCCCACGCTCGACCGCGACGAGGTCTTGGCCCAAGCGCCCGCCGCAGAGGACAGTCGCTTCCGAGTCCCTCGTATCCTCGACGCGCCATGACCGACGCCCCGTGACTGCACTGGAGATCGCGGCGGCGGTCCGCGCTGGTGAGCGGTCCGCGAGAGAGGTGGTCGACGAGCACCTCGCGACGATCGAAGCCCGCGAGTCGGAGATCCACGCGTTCAACCTCGTGCTTGCCGATGAGGCCCGGGCCGCGGCCGATGCGGTCGACGCCGCGATCGCCGCCGGTGATGATCCCGGTCCGCTCGCCGGCGTACCCGTCGCGCTGAAGGACAACCTCTGCACGCGAGGAATTCGCACGACGGGTGGGTCGCGCATCCTCGACGACTGGCACCCGCCGTACGACGCGACCGTCGTCGAACGACTGCGCGCGGCCGGTGCCGTCGCTGTGGGCAAGACGAACCTGGATGAGTTCGCGATGGGTTCCTCCACCGAGAACTCGGCGTTCGGGCCCACGAGCAACCCGCACGACCTCACTCGGGTTCCCGGAGGGTCGAGTGGTGGCTCCGCGGCGGCGGTCGCGGCCGGGTTCGCTCCCATCTCGCTCGGTTCCGACACCGGCGGGTCGATCCGTCAGCCCGCGGCGATGTGCGGCGTGGTCGGGGTGAAGCCGACGTATGGGCGAGTGTCCCGGTACGGACTGATCGCGTTCGCCAGCAGCCTCGACCAGATCGGTCCGTTCGGCGCGACCGTTGCCGACGCCGCGCTCGCGCTTGATGTGATCGGCGGACCTGATCCACGCGACTCCACTTGCATACCCGATGCACCCCCGTCGCTGATCGACTCTCTCGACGGGGGAGTGGATGGAGTGCGTGTCGGCATCGTGGAGGAGCTCACCGATGCGGAGGGTGTTGAGCCCGAGGTACGCGATGCGGTGTTGCGCGCGGCGGCCGCACTCGAAGCTGCCGGGGCGACCGTGGACCGGGTCTCGGTGCCAAGCGTGGTCTACGGCATCTCGGCGTACTACATGATCGCCCCAGCCGAGGCGTCGTCGAACCTGGCTCGCTACGACGGGGTCCGCTACGGACTGCGCGTCGATGGCGACGACGTGCTGTCGATGAATGCCCGCACGCGTGCAGCCGGTTTCGGACCTGAGGTGAAGCGTCGCATCATGCTCGGCACGTACGCGCTGTCGGCTGGCTACTACGACGCCTATTACGGCAAAGCGCAACGAGTGCGCACGCTCATCATTCGTGACTTCGCGCACGCGTTCGAGTCACACAACGTGCTGCTCACGCCCACGGCTCCGACCGTCGCGTTCAAGATCGGTGAGAAGAGCGCAGATCCGCTCAGCATGTATCTCGCGGACGTGTGCACGGTGCCCAGCAGTCTCGCCGGGCACGCGGCAATGAGCGTTCCCTTCGGGACCGGCGCGGCGAACATGCCCGTCGGCGTGCAGGTGCTGGCTCCCGCGCTGGCTGAAGTCGTGATGTTCCGAGTGGCTCAGGTGCTGGAGTCGGCGCAATGAGTTCGACATGACGTACGAAGCGGTCATCGGGCTGGAATCGCACGTGGAGCTGTTGACCGAGACAAAGCTGTTCTGTAGCTGCCCGAACGAGTTCGGCGCGGAGCCCAACACCAACGTGTGTCCGGTGTGTCTTGGGCTGCCGGGGTCGCTTCCGGTGCTCAACGAGCGAGCCGTTGAGCTGGCGTTACGCCTGGCCGAGGCGTTGAACTTCACTGTTCCCGAGCGCTCGCTCTTCGCCCGCAAGAACTACTTCTATCCCGACATGCCGAAGGATTTTCAGATCAGCCAGTACGAGGAGCCGATCCTCGCCGACGGTCAGCTCGAGATCGACGGCGTAATGATCGGCATCGAGCGCGCGCATCTCGAAGAGGACACGGGAAAGTCGCTGCACGTCGGTGGCGGCGGTCGCATCCACGAGGCCGCGCACTCGCTCATCGACTACAACCGCGCTGGCGTGCCGCTGATGGAGATCGTGAGCCGTCCCGATATTCGTACCGCAGAGCAGGCGCGCGCCTACGTTGCCGAGCTGCGGGGCGTGCTGCTTGCCATCGGCCTTTCCGACGTGAAGATGGAGGAAGGGTCGATGCGCGTCGACGCCAACGTGTCGTTACGCAAGACCGGTGCGAGCGAGTTCGGTACCAAGGTCGAAGTGAAGAACATGAACTCGCTGCGTTCGCTCGGGCGCGCCAGCGAGCACGAGATCGAGCGTCAAGCGGCGGTACTCGACGCGGGCGAGCGCATTCCGCAGGAGACTCGGCACTGGGACGAAAGCGAGGGCCGTACGCACGGTATGCGCTCCAAGGAAGGTTCCAGTGACTACCGGTACTTCCCGGAACCCGACCTGTTGCCCGTCTCGCCGACGGCCGAGGCTCGCGACAAAGCGCGCGGCTCACTCCCAGAGCTCCCCGCAGCGATGCGGGCGCGGCTGGTCAACCTTGGGATCTCTGAGCAGGGTGCGCGCACGTTGGTGGATGCCGGGTTGGCAACTCACACGTCCACTGCTGTTGTGAATCTTGCCGTTGGCAAGGCGAGAGACGTCGAGGTCTTGGAGCTCGGCGCGGTCCTCGCTCACATCAACGAGACCGGCGAGTCACCGACCGACCTTCGCCTTACCGCGGAAGGAACTGCCGAGCTTGCCGACCTCGTGGCAAGCGGTGTGATCTCAGGAAGCCAAGGCAAGGAAGTTGCCGCCGTCTCGCTCACGGCTGGCACATCCCCGAAGGCCGTCGTCGAAGAGCGTGGTCTGGCGCAAGTAAGCGACGAGTCCGAACTCGCCGCCATCATCGACGCGGTCATCGCTGCAAACCCCGACGAAGTCGCGGCCTACCGCGCCGGCGACGAGAAGGCGCAGAAGAAGAAGCGCGGCTTCTTCATGGGCGAAGCCATGAAGGCAACCAAGGGCAGCGGCAACCCCCAGGTCCTCAACAGTCTCCTCGACGACCGCTTGAAAGGCTGACTCGAGGCTCGCTGTCACACCCCGGTGCTCTTGTTGAAGCATGACAGTCTCCACAGGACACTCACGCTTCAACGAGAGTGGATTCCGCGCAGTTCTCGGACACCAACACGGTTTGGTGACGACGAGCCAACTTCGTGACCTCGGTCTCTCGCAATCAGCCGCAGCCAAGCGCGCACGGCGGGGCGAGCTGGAGCGTGTACTCCCGGGCGTGTACCGATCCACCCTCATCGCGCCCTCCTTGCACCAACAAGCATTGAGCGCGGTGCTCTGGGCCGGCGCGGACGCGGTCGCATCGCACGCCACTGCGGCTCGCCTCTACGGCTTCGACGGTCCGCACGAAAGGCCGCACATCTGGGTTCCGCCGACGCGCTCGCCGAAGTCGCCCTTCGTCGCGGTCCATCGTGGCGAGATTGCGCGCAACGACCGACGCTTCCGAGATCGCGTGCCAGTCACCTCACCGGCGCGCACGCTTGTCGACTTGGCCAGTGTGCTTGACGACGAATCGCTCGAAGCCGCTGCCGAGGATTTCTTCCATCGTGGCGTGACGACGCCGCTTTCCGTGCAGCGCTGCCTCCACGCGACGGGCGGCACCGGGCGCGCCGGGTCTCGCCTCCTGGGAGATCTGCTCGCCGACCGAGACCAGGCGCCGCTCGAGCGCAAGCTCGAGGTAAAGATCTGGCGTCTCTTGCGTAAGTCCGGGCTTCGACCGGTTCGTCAGTTCCACGTCCGCTGTGGCGCCAAGAAGTACCGGCTCGACTTCGCTTGGCCGGTCCTGAAGGTGGCGGTCGAGGGCCACGGGTTCGCGGCCCACGGCGGACGCCTCGCCCATGTGCGTGACAGCCGTCGCCTCGCCGACCTCGTTGGCGCGGGATGGCGTGTCGTGCCCGTCAGCTGGGAGGACTGCACGCAGTACCCCGACGAGGTGATCAGGAAAATTCGCGGCGCGCTCCTGGAAGCCGTCGCCTAGGCCAAACGCCATGCGGTGAGGTGAACGCCGCCCGGTACGATCAGTTCCATGCCAGATATGGAGATGAAGCCCCGCAGCCGCGACGTGACCGATGGCATCGAAGCTGCCGGCGCGCGCGCCATGCTCCGAGCAGTCGGTATGACCGACGACGACTGGGGCAAGTCACAGGTCGGCGTGGCGTCGAGTTGGAACGAAGTCACACCGTGCAACATGCCACTCGATGCTCTGGCCAAGCGCGCGAAGGAAGGTGTGCGCGAAGCTGGCGGCTTCCCGCTCGAGTTCGTGACGATCGCCATCAGCGACGGCATCTCGATGGGTCACGAAGGTATGCGCGGTTCACTCCCGTCGCGCGAGATCATCGCCGACTCGGTGGAATGCGTGGTGCACTCGGAGCGTCTCGACGCGCTGGTCACGTTCGCTGGCTGCGACAAGAGCCTCCCTGGGATGCTCATGGCCGCCGCTCGCCTCAACCTTCCTTCGGTGTTCCTGTACGGCGGCTCGATCCTCCCCGGCCAGTACAAGGATCAGGCGATCGACATCGTGAACGTGTTCGAAGGGATCGGCGCGTGCGCGGCAGGCACGATCACCGAGAACGAGCTCGGTGAGATCGAGAAGCACGCGTGTCCGACGATCGGTTCGTGCGCCGGCATGTTCACCGCCAACACGATGGCGGCAGCGGCGGAGGCGCTGGGGATGGCGTTGCCGGGCAGCTCGGCCGCGCCAGCCGTCGACGCCCGTCGCATCGACTTCGCCTTCGAGACCGGACGCGCAGTGATGGGCCTCCTCGAAGCCGGTATCCGCCCGCGCCAGATCCTGACCAAGGAGGCGTTCGAGAACGCGATCGCCGTCGGCATGGCGCTCGGTGGATCTACGAACCTCGTACTTCACCTGCTGGCCATTGCGAACGAAGCGCGCATCGAGCTCGAGCTCGACGACTTCAATCGGATCGGCGCGAAGGTTCCGCACATCGCCGACATGAAGCCGCACGGCAAGTACCACATGTCCGACCTCGACCGGGTCGGTGGTGTGCAGGTCGTGATGCGCGAGCTGCTCGACGCCGGATTGCTGCACGGCGACTGCATGACGGTCACCACGAAGACGATCGCCGAGAATCTCGCGGCGCTCGACCCGCCCGCGCCCGACGGCGAAGTGGTCCATCGGTTGTCAGCGCCCATCCACACGCAAGGTGGGCTCGCCATTCTCACCGGCTCGCTCGCGCCCAAGGGCAGCGTGGTGAAGGTGGCCGGACTCGACCAGCTGCGGTTCGAGGGGATCGCGCGCGTGTTCGACGGCGAGGAGTTCGCGATGGAGGCGGTCCTCGCACGGAAGATCAACGCGGGCGACATCGTGGTGATCCGCTACGAAGGCCCGAAGGGCGGGCCCGGGATGAAGGAGATGCTCGCGATCACCGGGGCGATGAAGGGTGTCGGCCGCGGTGCTGATGCTGCGCTCATTACCGACGGGCGCTTCTCCGGCGGAACGCACGGCTTCTGCGTCGGGCATGTCGCGCCCGAAGCCGTCGAGTGCGGACCGATCGCGCTCATCGCTGAAGGTGATCGCATCGTGATCGACGCCGAGGCGCACACGATCGACCTCCTCGTCGACGAGGCTGTACTCGAGGAGCGGCGCGCCAACTGGAAGCCGCCGCAGCCCCGCTACACGAGCGGCTTCATCGCGAAGTACGCACTGCTCGCGCAGGGCGCGGAAACCGGCGCGATCACCAACGTCTTCTGACCCATGAAGCTCGCACTCAAGGCGGCGAAGTACCTCTTCATCAGCCCTCGGTACTTCTTCCTGTACTTCTTCGGGAAGCCCGAAAAGGTTCTCAATGTCGTCACCGGTGCGTTGGCGTCCAGGTTCGATGAGCTTTCCGCCGAGCTCGACCGCGATCCGCTGTTCGCAGAGGCGTTGGCGAAGCGCACGTCGGAAGTGCTCGGCGAGGATTTCTCCCTCGCGCAGGACCACTACTTCCTGTATGCGCTCACGAGGCTGACGCGGCCCCGCCTGGTGGTCGAGACCGGCGTGTTCGACGGGTACTTCACGGCCGCTTATCTCAAGGGCCTGCACGACAACTCCGTCGAGAATGGCGTGGACGGCCGGCTGATCTCGATCGACCTGCCCGCCTACGCGCCGATAGCGGACAGCACCGACCGGTACGCACACCGCACGTCGTTGCCGCCGGGCTGTGAGCCCGGGTGGGTGATCCCGGACGAGCTGCGCAGCCGGTGGGAGCTGCACCTCGGCGACGCGCGAACGCTGCTCCCCGAGGTCCTTGACGGCGTCACCGACCTCGACATGTTCTTCCACGACAGCCTCCACACCTACGACCACATGACGTTCGAGTACCAGACCGCGTGGCCCCGACTGCGCACCGGGGGCATCTTGATGACGCACGACGTGCATTGGAACGCCGCCTTCCGTCACTTCACCCACCGGCAAGGGCTCCAGGATCTCGCGGTCCACGGCTTCGGGGTCACCCGCAA
>CAMDCC010000024.1 GCA_945889545.1 Bifidobacterium breve
CGCGCCGCAGCACTAGGTATGGCAGGGCCTGGTTCGCCGCAGTGAGCGGATCATCGCTCTCGAAGGCCCACGACTCGACCTTGGCGTCGAAGTCCTCTGGATGGAGATAGCGGTACACGACGCGCGCGAGTGGGCTCCAATACGGCTCGTAACAGACAAGGCCCCCGCCGGGTATGCAGACACGTCGAAGCTCCTCGAAGAGCGACTCGATATTGGGGATGTGGTGGAGACAGTCCTTGGCGAAGATCGTGCGAACGGAACCCGAGCGGAACGGCAACCGTTCGCTCGTCGCGAGGAGATCGACGTCCGGTCCAACACGCACGTCGGTCGCGACGATCGTCGGATCGACGTCGCCAAAGAAGCCGCCGGCTGAACCGATCTCGATGCGCGCGCCTGTACCCGAAAGATGCGCGGTCTCGGCTTCGAGCATCCCCACGTACGCCGCGCGATACGCCGACGAGAGGTACGGATCGCTCCGGATGATCTCGAGCTGGTCGCCGGGATCGTGGACTCGACGGGCCTTGGCGTTCGAGATCACAGAACTAAGAGCTGCGAGCTTCGGCTTCCTCGCGGTGAGCGAGATACCACTCGACCGTTGTACGCAAGCCATCCTCGAACGAGGTGGCGGCGCGGAACCCGATCAGCTCCTCGGCGCGCTTCGTGTCGAGCTGACGGCGAGGTTGTCCGTCGGGCTTGGTCGAGTCCCACACGATGTCGCCGTTGTAGCCCACGAACTTGGCGACCATCGTGGCGAGGTCGCGGATCGGGAGCTCCTCGCCCGAACCGAGGTTGAGAGGCTCGGCATCGTCGTAGTGCTCGGCAGCAAGCAGGATCCCGCGCGCCGCGTCATCCACATAGAGGAACTCGCGCGTCGCACTCCCGGTCCCCCAGACGACCACCTCGGCGTCGGCGCGCTCTTTCGCCTCGACGAACTTCTTGATGAGCGCGGGGATCACGTGCGACACAGCCTGATGGAACTTGTCGCCCGGCCCGTACAGGTTCGTCGGCATCACGTAGACGGCGTTCTGCCCGTATTGCGCGCGGTTGGCCTGCGCCTGCACGAGCAACGCCTTCTTGGCGATGCCGTATGGCGCGTTCGTCTCTTCGGGGTAGCCGTCCCAGAGCGAGGTCTCCTGGAACGGCACCGGCGTGAACTTGGGGTACGAGCAGATCGTGCCCACGACGACCGTCTTGGGCGTCTCGCGCCGGCGGGCCTCGTCGATCACGTAGGTACCCATGAGGAGGTTGGCGAGGTAGAGGTCGGCCGGGCGCTCGCGGTTGGCACCGATTCCACCCACTCGCGCGGCCAGATGGATGATCAGCTCGGGATCTGCGGAATCAAAGAGTCGGCTCACCTGGTCGGGCGCGGTGAGGTCGCACTCCGCCGAGGTGGGGGCAGTGACCTTGTCGGCGCCGAGCGCATCGAGCTCCCTGAGCACCGTCCGGCCCACGAATCCAGCGCCCCCCGTCACGAGGACCCGGCGACCCGACCAGTACTCAGCGTGTGCCACGGGCGCAGTGTATTTCCGACCGGGCCGATCACCCACTTTCGTCACTCTCCCCGCATTCGGCCCACAAGCCTCGATCGGCGTTGCGCACGTTCGCAGGACAAGCGATCAAGAGCTGACGTCTTCGTGCATCCGGCGGGCGACGACGACCCCCGATGCTGCGGTGAGCGCGGCGACCACCAAGATGGCGGCTTGCTCGTCGATCGCGTCGGCGATCACCCCAACGATGATGCCGCCGATCGCGTAGCCGAGGTCGCGCCAGAGGCGATAGACGCCGACCGCTGATGCGCGCCATGCGGGATGGGCTCGATCGCTGATCGCGGCGATGAGCGTCGGGTACACGAGCGCGGTGCCAAGGCCCATGCCGAGCGCGCACAACGCCCATCCCGCGAAGGAGTCGAAGATCACCAGACCGGCGATGGCGAGTGCCTGGAGCCAGAGGCCGGCGACGATGAGCGGCTTACGGCCGACATGGTCGGACCATGCGCCGGTCCCGAGTTGGGCGAGGCCCCACGACCCGGGGTACAGCGCGGCGATCACACCGATACGGCCGATCGAGAGTCCCTGCGCGGCCAGGAAGAGTGGAACGAGGCCCCAAACGAGTGCGTCGTTGAGGTTGTTGACCAGCCCGGCTTGACAGATCGCAGATAACGACGGGTCACGAAAGCTCGTCTTCGTAAAGGTGTCGCGGAACGATCGTGTTCCGACGTCGACGTCATGGTGGAGGCGTGCTTCTTCGCGGGCGTGGCCGTGGGTGTCGCGCACCAGCACGGCGGACAGCGCGAGTCCGATGATGCTGATCCCGATGCCGAGCACGAAGGGCCACGGGCGCGGGCCGTGCGATGCTGCGATCGCGCCGGTGACTGCGGCGGCGATTGCGACGGCGCCGTAACCGGCGGCTTCGTTGAGTCCGAGCGCGAACCCTCGGCGTGCCGGTCCGGCGAGGTCGATCTTCATGTTGACGGTCGTGGACCAGGTCAGGCCTTGGTTCAGCCCGAGGAGCACGTTGGCGCCGACGACCCAGGCCCATGAGGGTGCCCAGATGATGATCGGGGCGACCGGGAGCGCGACAACCCAACCGGCGACGAGGACGCGTTTGCGGCCGTAACGGTCGACGAGTTGGCCGGCGGCGAGGTTGGCGAACGCCTTGGTGACACCGAACGCGACCAGGAACGCGAGCGTCGCGGACGCCGACGCGATACCGAAATCTTCCTTCGCGAGCAATGGCAGTACCGTGCGCTCCATGCCGACCATCGCGCCGACGAAGGCGTTGACGACGACCAAAAGAGTGAACTGTCGCCAGTTGGCGCGCAGCCCGAGAATCGGCGGAACGGGGACGTCGGTCGTTCGGTTCACCGCTCGACGGGGAGTGCGGCCTCGACCCACGCCGCGGTGCCGCCGGCGAGGTTGGCGACCTGGATGCCGCGGCGTTCGAGCAGGCTCGCCGCGCTCGCGGAGCGCTCACCGTGGCCACAGAACGCGATGAGCCCGCTTCCGGTTGGCGTCGCGCCGGCGATGACGGACCCCAGCTCGACGTGCTCGGCTCCGGGAATGCGCAACGTCGGAAGCTCGGAGGCTTGGCGAATATCGAGCAGCGTTGCGCCGTGACGCTGGCGATCGAGAGCCTGTTCTGGCGTCAGTTCTTCGACCGAGGCCACGGGGAGGCCCGCGTCGCGCCACGCGTCGATCCCTCCGTCGAGAAATGCGAGGTCGTCGTATCCGATGCGATGCGCGAGCCGTACAGCTTCGGCGCGTCCGGACTCGGCGACAAGCAACACGATGGGAGCGCCGAAGGGGACGATCCAGCCGAGCCATGATGCGAACGCGGGGCGGAGCTCGTTGGACACCGCGCCGACCGGGTGCGCCTGTGCCCACTCGTAGACGGGGCGGGCGTCGATGAGCCATGCGCCGCGCGCGACTCGCGCGGCTGTGTCCTGGGGGCTGAGGAGTTCTGGCGCGTTGAGCGTTGCGAGCGGCGTCGGTCCCGCTTCGTTGAGCGCCTGGAGATTCCGGTAGTAGGTCGGGAAGCTGCCGAAGCCGGCGAGCAGTGCCGTGACGAATTCGTCTTCGTCGGCGATCGCCAGCAGCGGGTTCGTCGCCCGTTCGCTGCCGATGGTCGGGTTCTCGGTGGTCGTCGCCGCCGCTAGACAAAACGAGCCGGCGCCGTGGGTCGGTTCCAGCGCGACATCGTCGGGGAGCGCAGCGAGTCGCTGAAGGCTGTGGAACTGAGCGCGCGCCAGCTCCTCGCTCCGATCCGCACCGAGGAGGTCGGTGCGGGCCGCGCCACCGAGGATCAATGACCCGCCGCTGAAGACCGCAGAAGGCCGCTCCGCGATCTCGAGGATGTACGCCATGTGCTCGGGGGTGTGCCCAGGCGTGGCGACGGCATGGATCACGCCGTCACCAATGGTGATGCGCTCGTCGTCGGCGACGGACCGATGCGCCCACTTCGGTGCCGCGCCGTGCGGTATGTAGGCGTCCGCCCCCCGGGCAGCCAACTCGGTGGCGCCACTCACGTAGTCGGCGTGGACGTGCGTATCGAAGGTCGCCACGATCTCAAGACCAAGTCGGGCGGCGAGCTCCACATGCGCGTCGACGTCGCGCGGTGGATCGATGGCAATGGCCTGCCCGTCACCGACGTCCACCAGATATGAGGTATTCGCGAGCGCATCGTCGTGCAGCGCATGCACCTTGGGCGTCAAGGGCGCTTCCCGTGTGCGGTCACCCATCGGTGGGCTTGCTCGCCAGCACCAACAATCACACCGCAACCGTCACGCGCAGGAACGTCGCGGGAATGGCCGTGGTGCCCTCGTTCGGGCTCGCGTTCTGACTGTTGAAGAGCGCATCCAGCTCGGCTTGTAGATCAGCCTCGCGACCGTCCGCCGTTGCAGCTTCGAACGCGTTCATGGTCGGCCCGTAGTACGTCCGGAACACCGCAAGAAGATCCGATGGCGTCCCCGGGAACTCGAGCGTAAACGTGTCCCGCTCGAACGAGACCTTCTCGTCCGGCACTCCAGCACCTGCGAATCGCTCGATCACGTTGGCTTCCACCCCCCAGGTCATCGGGCTGACGAACCCTTCCGGAGGCGGAGGCGAGTAGGCAGAGCTGATCTTGAGGATCTGGGCCACCAGTGTCGGATCATTGGGGATCCAGTTCCCCATGATGATCCGGCCGCCGGGCCGCGTCACCCGAACCATCTCCTTGGCCACGTCGAAGGGACTTGGCGCGAACATCGCCCCGAAGATGCTGACAACGAGATCGAAGCTGTCATCGTCGAGGTCGTGGAGATCGGACGCGTCACCTTCCTGGAATCGGCAGTTGGTGAGACCCAGGCTCTGCGCTCGCGCGTTGCCGGCCTCGACGAGATTGCTGGCGATGTCGACACCCAGCACGTCGGCGCCGAGCTTCGCCGCGGGCAATGCCGTGGTCCCGTCACCACATCCAAGGTCCAATACCTTGAGCCCGTTCGTGATCTCGAACTGCTTGACGAGCGCCTCACCACTCTCGCGCATGCTCTGCGCGATGCGGGTGAAATCGCCCTTTTCCCAAAGTGCCTTGTTCGCATTCATCGATTGAGTCCCTTCGTTGGTGCTGGTGACGGTGTCACGCAGGTTGTGTCGCGACTCCCCGCTCCCCAGGCTCTTCAAGCCGATGTTTGAAGATAACCCAGCACCAGCAATAATTCAAGTGATAGTTTGAATATGTGGCCGGCAGCCGCGAGGCCAAAGACGAGCTCTTCGAGGGCCTGGCCTCAGTCGCCAAGGCCCTCGGAAACGGGCACCGGGCCGAGATCGTCGACGTCCTCGCCCAGGGCGAGCGCTCAGTCGAAGATATCGCCACTGAGATCGCCCAGAGCGTGGCCAACACCTCTCACCACCTCCGCTCGTTGGCGCGAGCAGGCCTGGTCACGACCCGCCGCGACGGGACCCGCATCTTCTACCGCCTCGCAAGCGAACGCGTCAGCGAACTCTGGTCAGCGATGCGCGATGTCGCAGCCGCTCACGTCACCGACCTCGAACAGCTCGCCGCTGCGTACCTAGGGTCACGAGACGGCGTGGAGGAAATCACCCGCGCCGAGCTCGAGGACCGTCTCCGGATCGGCGACGTGATCGTTCTCGACGTCCGCCCCACGCCCGAGTTCACGGCCGGGCACGTGCGCGGCGCGCGTTCGGTTCCAATCAGCGAGCTCCGACATCACCTTCGAGCTCTCCCCCACAACACCGAGGTCGTCGCCTACTGCCGCGGCCCCTACTGCGTCTACGCGAACGACGCGGTGCTCCAACTCGCCAAACACGGCTATCGCGCTTCACGCCTCCAAGACGGCTACCCAGAGTGGCGGGGCGAGGGACGACCCGTTGCGGTCGGAGAAGCATGAGCGCCGCTCTGATCAAGCGGAGCGCGGTCTACTCACAGGCCGCCCAGAGCCCGCGCTCGGCGCGGCGCGCGTCGAGCTCGGCTTCGAGCATGTCGCGGGCATGGGCCCGATTGGGCTCGATGACGAGCAAGCGGGCGTAGCCCTTGCGCAGCAGCTCATCGTCGAATCTGTGCCCGTTGACGATCACGTAGGCGAGGCGGCGGTCGTAGATGTCTCGCGGCTCGACATCACCTTCGAGTTCCACGATCCGATCTGTCAGGCGCGCCGCCGTGTACGCCGCGGCCTCGGGGCCGAAGCACTGCACACCCTTGGTCGGGTGGTGGGTCTCGGGGGTGTCCACCCCCAGGATGCGCACGGTGTCGGTGCTCCCGTCGGGCAGCTCCACGACGAGCGTGTCGCCGTCGACGGCATCGAGCACTCGCACCCGTGGCGTCGCGAGCCGGTGCTGCTCCCCCGCCCACCAGCCAACGGCCGACACCACGGCCACGACTGTCAGTGCAACTGCGACACGCGTCGGAACCACGCGCAGGTGACACGGTCAGCCAGTTGTGATGACGGCGCAGTGCGGTCGCCTCGAAGCTCGCGAGGGGCGATGCCGCTTCTTGCCAACCGGTTGACGCGGGCCAGCGCTCCTACTTCTTGTTCGTGGCCTCCGCCACCGCGGCGTCCCAGTCGATCGCGACGGACTCGGGTCCACCGTTGGGCATGTACTTGGCCGGCAGGTTCGAGCCCGGGAAGATCAGCGGCACGCCGCCGGGCGTGACCGGGTTACCGACCTCGATCTGATACGGCGCCGTGCCGTCCACCATGATCGTGAGCTGGAAGCCGTAGAGGTCGAGGCCCGAAGGGCTCTTCATCCCGAGCGGCTGGGACTGCACGATCACCGCCCGCGCCGGACTGCCCTTGGCGAGGATGTCGGCCGCGGTCTCCTGACCCGGCTGCGCCGCCAGCGCGACGGACGGCGGCGCGGTCTCCCAGTCGATCGCGATCTCGCTGTGGTCATCGGGGTTCACCCGCACGGTCACGACGGTGCCGGGCGGCAGGATGCTGTACGGCGAGACCCGTTGCTGGCACGTCGCCTCGTACGGCGGGACGTTGTCGAGCACAACCTGCACCGTGAATTTGCACACCACTGCGTCCGGCGCACTATTTTCCCCGCCGCCCATCGTCATGCCGGTTTGCTTGACGTCGGTGATCTGGCCCCGGCCGAGCAGACCGTTCTCCATCAGGTCCTTCGAGACCATCCCGACCGACGCCTTGAGCTTCTTGAGGATCCCCATGGCGCTCTCCCATCCGTCTACGAGCAGCCGCGCATCGATCCGGCCGTGCCTGAGGCTCGCAGGTCAACTGCGCGCTGTCCAGGCCGCACCCGCGCCTTGCTTGGCTGCGTGGGTGACGTTGAGTGATCTCCGGTGTATCCACCCCCAGGATGCGCAACGGTGTCGGTGGTGCCCTCTTCGGTGCCACCGCAACTTCCGCGAAGCGTCGTGCCGCTCAGCAGCCTGTGGCCGCGGTGAGCACACGACATGCCTGGGCCATTCGACCCGGCGACAGCGCGGTCACCGAACGGCGGAAGCTCTCACGCGGGAGGGTGTGGAGGTTGTCGAAGTTGACGACGCAGTCGGAGGGCACCCCGTCTTCCCCGACGGTCAGATCGAGCTCGGACACGAGGCCCCGACGCGTCCGCGTCAGCGCAGCCACGACCACGGATCCGATCCGCTCCGCAACCGGATCGCGTGTCAGTACCAGGACGGGACGGTCACCGCCGGGCGTGGTCGCGAACCAGATCTCACCGCGCCGCATCGGCCCAATCCGACCAGTCCTCGGCAGGACCCCAGTCTGCGATCGCCGAGAGCGATCGCTCCGCCTCATCGAGCGGCTTCTCGACCCACGTCGTCGCGTCGTCCTCACTCGCGAGGCGCAACAGGTGGCGATGCAGCGCTTCACGGAGCAGCTGAGACCGATCGACCCCCAGGCGCTCGGCCCAACGCTGAGCCTCCGCGGCTTCGTCATCCTCCACTCGGAAGCTGAACATCGTCATACAGAGACCCTATCTCGTATGACAGGACCGGCAGCCCGGTGTCTCCGGGACGGCAGGAACGCACGCCGCCACCGCCACCGCCACCGGACCTTGGATGACCTCCAGATGCGACGGTCGTTACCATCTCGACCGCCAGGGCGGTCGTCGCAGTTGTCGTCGTAGGTTGTGGTCGCAGTTGTCGTCCAAGGTTGTCATCGCAGGAGCTCACCGTGCCCGAGACCCGCATGTCCGCGAGTGGCCGCATCGCCGCGCCCGCCGAGAAGCTGTTCGAGATCGTCTCGAACCCCGCTGGGCATGTCGAGATCGACGGCTCGGGAATGCTCGTGGCCTCGGTCGATGGTGGCACCGTCACCAAGGTCGGCGACTTCTTCGATATGAACATGGACCGCGAACCCTTGGGCGACTTCCCGGAGATGGGGAAGTACCAGGTGCGCAACACGGTCACGCAGTTCGAGCCCAACCGCCTCTTCGAGTGGGGCGTGGGGATGGTGGACGGCGACCCGATCGGCCATGTGTACGGCTGGGAGCTCACCCCAGTGAGCGACACCGAGACCGACGTCACCAATTACACCGATTGGTCCGGCATTCCCGCGGACATGAAGTCCTACTGGCCCATCGTCCCCTTGCACATGCTCGAGGAGTCGGTGGAGAAGCTGCGGCGGGTAGCGACTACGACTGAGCGCGGTTCGGGGCATCACCCTCTTTGGAGTCCGCCGAATCCGGAGTCCGCGCCGGTAGGGTCGAACCTCCGATGAGACGCGTGCGCTGGCTGCTGATTGGCGTCGTCGCATTAGCCCTCGCCGGTGCAGTTGCGGCCGTCGTGACCATTCAACCGAAGTTGAACGACGCGCGCGACCGCGTCGACCTGGGTTGGACACCACTGAGAGAGCCGCTCGACGCGCGCTACGACGCGCTGTCAGTGATTGCAACGGCCCTGCACGACGCCGGTGCGGGCGAGCGGGCCGTCACCACGGCACTCGACGACGCGTTGGCCCGGTGGTCCAAGCTTGCACTCCGCGGCCCGGAGCACACCGACGTGACCTTGGAAGTCAAGACTGCCAATGAGCTCGAGGCGCTCGCCCGACGGGTGGATGCCAACATCAACGCCTCAGATCGACTCAGGGCGAACGATGCGATCAAGGCGGCCCAGCTGGCGTTCCCTCAAGCCGTTGTCTCCGTGCCCACGATCGCCGCGTACAACCGTGCGGTGCGCGCCTACGAGGACGAGCGATCGGGGACCATCAACCGCCTCGTCGCCGGCGCGATGGGCTTCGAGGCCCGCCCGCTCCTCGTCGTCGGGGTTTAGAGGAGAGGCCGAGCGGTGGGCGCGATCGGCGCCGGGAGATCCGAGTCGCCGGTGAGGTGACGGTCGACGCCTGCCGCACACGAGCGGCCTTCGGCGATAGCCCACACGATGAGGCTCTGGCCGCGCCCCATGTCGCCGCACGCGAACACGCCAGGCACGTTGGTCATGAATGCCGCGTCCCTCGCCACGTTGCCACGCTCGTCGAGGTCGACACCCAGGTCGTCGAGCAGTCCGGCGCGCTCCGGGCCGACGAAGCCCATCGCGAGAAACACAAGCTCGCACGGCAGCTCGAAGTCGGTGCCTTCGATCTTCTCGAAGCGACCGTCGACCATCTGCACCTCGTGCGCAAGGAGCGCTCGCACATTGCCGTGCTCGTCGCCCTCGAACCGCTCGGTGTTCACGCTGTAGACGCGTTCGCCACCTTCTTCGTGGGCCGACGACACCCGGAAGACGTTCGACCATGTGGGCCAGGGGTTCGTTGGCGCGCGGGTGTCGGGTGGGCGGGGAAGGATCTCGAACTGGTGCACCGACACCGCACCCTGGCGATGCACCGTGCCGAGGCAGTCGGCGCCGGTGTCGCCACCGCCGATGATCACGACCCGTTTGCCAGCCGCGCTGATCGTGGGCTCGGCCAGGTCACCTTGTTGCACGCGGTTGCCGATGGGCAGGAACTCCATGGCCTGGTGGATGCCGCCGAGCTCCCGTCCGGGAATGGGCAGATCACGCCACGCAGTCGCGCCACCGGCAAGAACCGTGGCATCGAACTCACGCAGCTCGGTGAGCGGAACCGCGTCCACACCATTGGCCTCACCCTTGGCCCCCACGTTTGCGTTCACCCGGAACGTCGTGCCTTCGGCCTCCATCTGCTCGAGCCGACGATCCACGTGACGTTTCTCGAGCTTGAACTCGGGGATGCCGTAGCGCAGCAACCCGCCAATACGATCCGCGCGTTCGAACACGGTCACGTCGTGACCCGCGCGCGTGAGCTGCTGCGCAGCGGCGAGACCAGCGGGGCCGGAGCCGACAACCGCGACGCGCTTGCCCGTCTTCACCGCGGGCACGACCGGCTCGATCCAACCTTCGGCGAACGCGCGGTCGACGATCTCGACTTCGACCTGCTTGATGGTCACCGGGTCTTGGTTGATCCCGAGCACGCACGACGCCTCACACGGTGCCGGGCACAACCGCCCGGTGAACTCGGGAAAGTTGTTCGTGGCGTGCAGGCGCTCGATCGCGTCTCGCCAGTGGTCGCGATAGACGAGGTCGTTCCAATCGGGGATCAAGTTGCCAAGCGGGCACCCGTTGTTGCAGAACGGGATACCGCAGTCCATGCAGCGCCCGGCCTGGAGCACAAGCTCGTCGCTCAAGAACGGCTCGTACACCTCCCGCCAGTCGTTCAGCCGCACCTCGACCGGACGGCGCGTCGGCGTGGCCCGACCCCACTTCAGGAATCCAGTCGCTTCACCCATGCGCAGACTCCATCACTCGGGCGAGCGTGTCCTCTTCGGACAGACCAGCGGCCGCGGCCTCGCTCATGACGTGCAAGACGCGCTTGTAGTCCTGGGGCATGACCTTGCGGAACGACTCGACTTCGCTCTCCCACTGCGCGAGCAGCCGGTCGGCGACGTCGGAACCAGTGAGCTCGCGGTGGCGCTCAACCGTGGTGCGCAGGAACTCGCGGTCTTCGTCGCTGAGTGGCTCGAGCTCAACCATCTCGTAGTTGACCAACGCAGCAAATCGCTCGTCGGGGTCGTAGACGTACGCGATCCCACCCGACATCCCCGCCGCGAAGTTGCGCCCCGTGTGGCCGAGCACGACGACACGCCCACCCGTCATGTACTCGCATCCGTGGTCACCCACGCCTTCGACGACTGCGGTTGCTCCGGAGTTACGCACGCAGAACCGCTCGCCGACAATGCCCCGGAAGTACGCCTCGCCCGACGTGGCGCCGTAGAGCACCACGTTGCCAGCCACGATGTTCTCCTCGGCCACGAACGTTGCATCGCGGTCGGGATGCACGATCACCACGCCACCGGACAAGCCCTTGGCGGTGTAATCGTTGGCGTCGCCTTCGAGCCGCAGCGTGATCCCACGCGGCACGAACGTGCCGAAGCTCTGGCCCGCCGAACCGCGCAGATGGATGCGAATGGTGTCGTCGGGCAGGCCGGCACCGCCGAAGCGCCTCGTGACCTCCGAACCCAACAACGTGCCCACCGTTCGGTTGGTGTTGCGTACTGGTAGCTCGATCTCGACGGGCGTGCCGTCGGTAAGCGCAGGTTGCGCGAGCTCGATGAGCTGTTGGTCGAGCGCGCGCTCGAGCCCGTGCTCCTGCGCACGCGTGTTGTAACGGGCCTGCCCTTCGTAGGGATTCTCCGCTTCGATGAGGATCGGCGTGAGGTCGAGGCCGTCGGCCTTCCAGTGATCGATGGCCGCCTTCACGTCGAGCGCGCCGGTCTGCCCAATCGCTTCGGCGATCGACCGGAAGCCGAGCGCGGCCAGGTACTCGCGCACCTCCTCGGCGATGAACTCGAAGAAGTTGACGACGAACTCGGGCTTGCCCGAGAAACGCTTGCGCAGCTCGGGGTTCTGCGTGGCGATCCCGACCGGGCACGTGTCGAGGTGGCAGACGCGCATCATCACGCACCCACTCACCACGAGCGGCGCAGTCGCAAAGCCGAACTCCTCGCCGCCGAGCAGCGCCGCGATCACCACGTCGCGTCCGGTCTTGAGCTGGCCGTCGACTTGAACCACGATCCGGTCACGCAACCCGTTGCGCATGAGCGTCTGCTGGGTCTCGGCGAGCCCGAGCTCCCATGGAGCGCCGGCGTGCTTGATCGACGTGAGGGGTGACGCGCCCGTGCCGCCGTCGTGCCCGGAGATGAGCACAACATCGCTGTGCGCCTTGGCCACGCCAGCCGCGACCGTGCCAACCCCCATCTGCGCCACGAGCTTCACGTGCACGCGCGCGAGCGGGTTGGAGTTCTTGAGATCGTGGATGAGCTGCTTGATGTCCTCGATCGAATAGATGTCGTGGTGCGGCGGCGGGCTGATCAGACCGACGCCCGGCGTGGAGTACCGCGTGCGCGCGATCCACGGATACACCTTGTGGCCAGGAAGCTGCCCTCCCTCGCCCGGCTTCGCGCCTTGCGCCATCTTGATCTGGAGGTCTTCGGCGTTCACGAGATACTCCGACGTGACGCCGAACCGTCCGGACGCGACCTGGTGGATGGCTGAGCGCCGCTCGTCGCCGTTGGGATCGGTCACGTAGCGGTCGGCGTCCTCGCCGCCTTCACCCGTGTTCGACTTGCCGCCGATGCGATTCATCGCGATCGCGAGGTTCTCGTGGGCCTCCTTGGAGATCGACCCGTACGACATCGCGCCGGTCGCGAAGCGCTTCACGATCTCGCTCACCGGCTCCACCTCGTCGATGGGCACCGGCGGGCGCACGCCCTCGCGGAACGTGAACAGGCCGCGCAACGTGGCCAAGCGCTTCGACTGGTCGTCGACGAGGGCCGTGTACTCCTTGTAGACGTCGTAGCGCTTCGCGCGCGTCGCGTGCTGGAGCTTGAACACCGTGTCGGGGTTGAACAGGTGGTACTCACCTTCGCGGCGCCACTGGTACTCGCCACCGAGGTCGAGGTCGCGGTGCGCGAGCTCGGCGGGGCGCGGCGTGTAGGCGCGCCGGTGGCGGCGTGACACCTCTTCGGCGATCTCGTCGAGCCCGATACCGCCGAGACGCGACACGGTGCCGGTGAAGTACTCGTCGACCAGCTCGTAGCCGAGACCGATCGCCTCGAACACTTGCGCGGCGCGATAGGACGCGACGGTCGAGATGCCCATCTTCGACATCACCTTGAGCACACCCTTGCTCGCAGCCTTGATGTAGCTGTTCACCGCCTTCTTGGCGTCGATCTCGCCCAACCCGTGCAGCTCCTGGGCGATCAGGTCTTCGATCGACTCGAACGCGAGATACGGGTTGATGGCGCTCGCGCCGTACCCGCTGAGCAGCGCCATGTGATGCACCTCACGGGCATCACCCGACTCCACGACCAATCCGGCCTGGGTGCGCGTCTTCTCACGAATGAGGTGGTGGTGCACGGCCGAGGTGAACAGCAACGATGGGATAGGCGCGAGCTCGGGACTGGAGTCGCGGTCGGAAAGCACGATGATCCGAATCCCGTCGGCGATCGCCGCCGCCGCCTCGACGCGAATACGGTCGAGCGCGGTCCGCAATGCGGCACCGCCGCCAGCCACGTCGTACAGACACGAGATCACGCGCGCCGCGAACTCGGGGCGATCGCCGTCGTCGTTGATGTGAATGAGCTTGGCAAGGTCGTAGTTGTCGATGACCGGGAACGGCAGCTCAATCTGCCGGCACGCATCGGGCTGCGGCACGAGCAAGTTGCCTTCGGGGCCGATCGTGGTGGACAAGCTCGTGACGAGCTCCTCGCGTATCGCGTCGAGCGGAGGATTCGTGACCTGCGCAAAGAGCTGTTGGAAGTAGTCGAACAGCAACCGCGGCCGTTCCGAGAGCACGGCGACCGGCGTATCGGTGCCCATGGAGCCGATCGCCTCCTTGCCGTCCTTCGCCATCGGAGCGATCAGGAGCTTGAGCTCTTCGTGCGTGTACCCGAACGTCTCCTGACGGCGGACCACCGACTGGTGTGAGTACACGACGTGCTCGCGGTCGGGAAGATCGTTGAGGTGCACGAGACCTTCCTCGAGCCATGCGCCATAGGGATGTTCGTTTGCGAGCCCGGCCTTGATCTCCGTGTCGTCGACGATGCGGCCCTGCGCGGTGTCGACGAGGAGCATCCGACCCGGCTGCAACCGGCCCTTCTTGAGCACACGCGCCGGGTCGATGTCGACCACGCCCGTTTCGCTGGCCATGATCACGCGGTTGTCGTCGGTCACCCAATAGCGGCTCGGACGCAGGCCGTTGCGGTCGAGCACCGCGCCGATCACCGTGCCGTCGGTGAACGCGATCGACGCCGGGCCGTCCCACGGCTCCTGAAGCGTGGCGTTGTATCGGTAGAACGCTCGGACGTCGGGAGCCATCGTGGCGTGGTTCTCCCACGCCTCGGGGATCATCATCAGGACCGCGTGCGCGAGCGTGCGCCCACCCAGATGCAGGAGCTCAAGGCACTCGTCGAAGCTCGCGGTGTCGGACGCGCCCTCCGTGATGACGGGAAACGCGCGATCCAACCCAGGGATGAGCGGCGTCTCCATGAGCGCCTCGCGGGCACGCATCCAGTTGCGGTTGCCCTGCAACGTGTTGATCTCACCGTTGTGCGCGAGGTAGCGGTATGGGTGCGCGAGCGGCCACGACGGGAACGTGTTCGTGGAGAAACGGCTGTGCACCAACGCCAACGCCGACTCCAAGCGCGGGTCGCGCAGATCGGTGAAGAACTCACCGAGCTGCGGCGTCGTGAGCATGCCCTTGTACACCAGCGTGCGGCTCGAGAGCGACGAGAAGTAGCACGCCAGGTTGTCGGCGATCTCGTGCTCGGTGCGCTTGCGCAGCACGAACAGCTTGCGATCGAGCTCGAGGCCCTCGGAGCCGGCGGGGTCGGTCACGAAGCAATGCCAGAACGCTGGCATCACGGCGCGAGCAGTCGGCCCGATCATCGAGTCGTCGATGGGCACGCTGCGCCAACCGACGATCCGCAGGCCTTCTTCTTCGGCGAGGTTCTCGACCGCGGCGCGGGTCTTCTCGCCGTCGGTGGGGTCGGAGGGCAGGAACGCGAGCCCGACGCCGTATGCGCCGGCGGGCGGGAGCTCGAAGGGCGTCTCGCCCCGGAGGAACGCGTCGGGGACCTGGAGCAGGATCCCGGCTCCGTCGCCCGTGTTGACCTCGGCGCCCGAGGCTCCTCGGTGGTCGAGGTTGCAGAGGGCGCCCAGCGCGGTGTCGATGATGTCGCGGCTCTTGGCCCCGGTGACGTCAACGACGAAGGAGACGCCACAGGCGTCGTGCTCGAAACGGGGGTCGTAGAGGCCGCTCGCGGCAGGCAGCGCGCTGAACAGCGGGGGCCGCCACATATCGCCATCGACTCGCCGGCGATTGCCGGTGGAATGTTGCACAGCGTCCTCGCTCGGTCCTAGATCATGTCCTGGATCAGGATGTGACCGGGGGTGGGTCTCGGCGACGGCGCTGTCGCGCCCGTCATGATAGCAACGGCCCCTGTGAATACCCCTCTTGTTTCCGTGCTCGGGGGCGGCCAGCTCGGACGCATGCTCGCACTCGCGGGCCTGCCACTCGGCATCGAGTTCCGCTTCCTCGACCCGTCGCCCGAGGCCACTGCTGGCACGCTCGCTCCCCTCGTGGTCGGCGATCTCGGCGACGTCGCTCGCATCGACGAGCTGGCCAACGGCGCGACCGTCGTCACCTACGAGTGGGAGGGCGTACCGGCCAACGGCGCGCGCGCCGCGGCCCGGCACGCGCCGGTGCGCCCCGACCCGCGCGCGCTCGACGTGGCCCAGGACCGGCTCATGGAGAAGGAGACGTTCCAACGACTCGGCATCGGCGTGGCCCCGTTCGTCGCGGTCGACGAGCGCGCCGAGCTCGAGCGAGCCGTCGACGTGGTCGGTCTCCCGGCAATCCTGAAGACGCGGCGGGGCGGCTACGACGGCAAGGGGCAGCACGCGATCAACGCAGCGCCCGACATCGACGCAGCATGGGACGCGTTGGGCGGTGTGCCCCTCATCCTGGAAGGCCGCGTTCCTTTTGCTCGGGAGCTCTCCGTGCTTGCGGTGCGTGGGCTCGACGGCGATCCTTACGCCCGCGAAACGCGCTGCTACCCGCTCGTGCAGAACGAGCACGCCAACGGCATCCTGCGCGTGAGCACCGCGCCGGCACCTGGACTCACCCCGGAACTCCAAGCTGACGGTGTCGCGATCGCGACCCGGCTCCTCGACGAGCTCGAGTACGTGGGGGTGCTTGCGATCGAGCTGTTCGAGCACGATGGTCGCCTGCTTGCCAACGAGCTCGCGCCACGCGTCCACAACTCCGGCCACTGGACGATCGAGGGCGCGCAGACGAGCCAGTTCGAGAACCACCTGCGTGCCATCCTCGGCATGCCCCTCGGCTCAACCGAGGCGCGCGGCTACAGCGCGATGGTCAACTGCATCGGCACGATGCCCGACGCCGACGCGGTGCGATCA
The DNA here is from genome assembly GCA_945889545.1 of Bifidobacterium breve. Taxonomy (GTDB): domain Bacteria; phylum Actinomycetota; class Acidimicrobiia; order IMCC26256; family PALSA-555; genus SHVJ01. The sequence continues at coordinate 16,393 of CAMDCC010000024.1, forward strand.
GTCGATGGTGCGTTCCTGCACGACTACCTCAAAACGCCAAGAGCAGGACGAAAGCTCGGGCACGTCACGGTCGTCGCCGACACTCCCGATGCGCGCGACGAACGCCTCTACGCGCTGAAGGCGATCGTCGACAGCACCCGCTAGGAGTTTTCACCTTTCGGGGCAATCGCGCATCCCCAGAGGGGCGCCGGATTGCCCCGAAACGTGTTTCGGGCCTTTACGCGATGGCGCCGGTGTCTCGGAGCTTCTTGAGGTCGTCGCTCGAGAAGCCCCACTCGGTGAGCACTTCGTCGGTGTGCTCCCCTGGCTTGGCCACGCCTCGCGAGATCTCGGCTTTGGTCCGGGAGAACCGTGGCGCGGGTGCGGGCTGGAGGATGCCTTCGAAGTCGACGACCGTGCCGCGCGCCTTGATGTGGGGATGCTGCGCCGCTTCGGTCATGGTGAGCACCGGCGCGTAACACGCGTCGCTGCCTTCAAAGATCGCGTTCCACTCGTCGCGGGTCTTGGTCTTGAACAGCTCGGTGAAGCGCTCACGCAACAGCGGCCAGCCGTCGCGGTCCATCTGCTCGGGCAGCTTCTCCAAGGCAAGCCCGAGCTTCTCGATGAGCTCGTCGTAGAACTGGATCTCGAGGGATCCGAGTGCGATGAACTTGCCGTCCTTGGTTTCGTACGAGTCGTAGAATGGGCAGCCGGTGTCGAGCACGTTCGTGCCGCGGTTCTCCTCGTCGAACGCGTTGATCTCGCGGAAGCCCCA
>CAMDCC010000025.1 GCA_945889545.1 Bifidobacterium breve
ATCCGCGACGGCCTGCACAACCTCTACTCCCTCCCGGACGGGTACGAGGTACTGCTCGGCAACGGCGGCACGACCGCGTTCTGGGACGCCGCGGCGTTCGGCCTCATCGACCGGCGGTGCGAGCACCTCGTGTTCGGCGAGTTCTCCGGCAAGTTCGCCGCCGTCACCGCAGGCGCGCCGCACCTCGACGCGCCCGTTGTGGTCGAATCGCCGCCGGGCACACATCCGGCGTGGAAGGGCTCCGACGCCGACACCTTCGCGATGACCCATAACGAGACGTCGACCGGCGTGACGATGGAAGTCACGCGCCCGAAGGAGTCCGACCCGTTCGTCCTCGTCGACGCCACCTCCGCGGCTGGGGCGATCCCAGTTGACCCTGCCGCGTTCGACGTCTACTACTTCGCGCCCCAGAAGGCGTTCGCCAGCGAGGGCGGCTTGTGGATCGCGCTCTGCGCGCCAGCGGCCGTCAGTCGCATCGAGCGCATCGCGAGCACCGACCGCTGGCAACCGCCGTCGCTCAGCATGTCGATTGCGCTCGAGAACTCCCGACTCGACCAGACCTACAACACGCCCGCGCTCACCACGTTGTTCCTGCTGTGCGACACCATCGAGTGGATGCTCGAGAACGGCGGGCTCGGATGGGCCGCGACGCGCTGCAAGACCTCCGCCGCGACGATGTACGGCTGGGCTGAGGCCAGTGCGTTCGCCGCACCGTTCGTACAGAAGCCGTCAGAACGCAGCCCGGTCAACGCCACCATCGACTTCGAGGGCGTGCAAGCCGACGACATCGCAACCGCGCTGCGCGCCAACGGCATCGTCGACGTGGAGTCGTACCGCAAGCTCGGGCGCAACCAACTGCGTATCGCCATGTTCCCGGCGATCGAGCCCAATGACATCGAGATCCTCACCCATGCGATCGACCACATCGTCGAAAGGCTCACGGCATGAGCATGTTGCTGCTCCACGAGACGCACCGGGTACGCGGTGCCAAGGAAGAGGAGTTCGAGGCCGCCTTCCGCGACGGCTGGCTCCCCGAGCTCGCCAAGGGCGACGATGCTCGCCTGCTCTACTTCATGCACCTCGCGCACGGTTCGGGCCGCGCCTACGTGGTGACCACGATCACGGCCGTCCGAGACGGCGCGGCGTACGAGCGTCTTGCTGCCCGCGTGCAAGACGGCGACCTCCGCGCGCTCGCACGCGACACCGACCAGTTCCGCCACAACGTGCACGGCAAGGTGGTGCTCACCGTGCCGTGGGCGCCGCCCGTCGCCGATCTCGACGCCGTGCCGACCACACCCCAGGACCACGAGCTCACGCTCTTCATGGAAGACACCGCCTGGCCCCACGAGGGGATGCTCGACGACTACCTCGAAGCCGCGCGCACGCACTACGCGCCGAGCATCTCCGAAGGACGCGGCCGTGGGATCCTCGAGCTGCTGTCGGTCTTCCAGACAGCTTGGGGCACGGGCCGCCGCGCCGAGGTGATCCTGTGGCAGCGGATCACCGACCACGACCGTCTCAAGAACCTGCTGCTCACCGAAGTGCCGCCCGAGTACCGCGCGCCCGGCACCTGGATGCACGACGCCCTGCGCGTGCGCGACGACTGGGAGAGCCGTCTGCTCCGCACGACTTCGTGGTCGCCGCTCGCCTGACGCGCTCGTCAGTCGCTCAGGAACTCCTTGGCGAACTCTTCGACGCGCTCACGACCTTGCGGCGGCCAGCCACAGACGAGGTAACCGAAGCCGGCGTCGCGCCACGCGTCGATGTTCTTGCGCAGGGTGTCCCAGTCGTCCTCGAGTGACAACGACGCCGCCCGCAGGATCTCCCCGGGATCGCGCCCGGCGGCTTCGGCCATCGCACTGAGGCGCTCCGACTTCGGTCCGAGGTGCTCCACCGGACCGAAGCAGTGCCACACGTCGGCGTAGCGCGCCGTGATCGGCATCGTGCGCTTCTCACCCGACGCCCCGATCCAGATCGGCGGATGCGGCTGCTGCACCGGGCGCGGATGCAACGTGGCGTCGCGAACCTGGAAGTGCTTGCCTTCGAACGAGAAGGCATCGGTCGTCAACAAGCCACGGATGATCTGGATCGCTTCCTCGAACGCATCGAGGCGGTCCTTCAAGCCCGGGAACGGGATGCCGAGCTGCTCGTGCTCCTGGTCGAACCAGGCTGCGCCGTACGCGAGCTCGTAGCGACCGTTCGACGCGTGATCGATCGTGATGGCTTCGGCAGCGAACACGCTCGGGTGGCGGTAGGTCATGCCGCTCACCAGCAGCCCGAGGCGCACCTTCGATGTGACGCCGGAGAGCGCGGCAAGTGTCGTGTTGCCCTCGAAGCACTCACCAGGACCCTCGCCGTACATCGGCTGGAAGTGGTCGAAGCCCCACACGCCGTCGAAGCCGGCCGTGTCGGCGAGCTGCGCCCGCGCAACAATCTCGGCGAACGGCATGCGCTGCTGTGCGACATCGAGTCCGAATCTCATCCCAATCACTCGCTCTCGGCCGGGCTAACGGGCGACGGTCACGCCGAGCTCAGGGTGCTCCCCACTGAAGAGGCCCCACGCGCTCTCCCAGCCCGGCACGACCCATGCGTGCACCATCCACGCGTCCTTGCCGTCGGTCTTCTGACCGCCCATGCGCTCGCACTGCGCTTGCGACGTGGCTTCGTTGCCGAGCACACCACCAGGGCCGACGCACAGCCCGATGTGCTGGTGCCAGTGGTCATTCTGTCCGGCGAACCCCTCGGGCGGAGTGTCCACCCCGGTCTTGGCCCAGTAGCTCAGACCGACCATGCGTCCGTCGAGACCGCTCGCGTCGTAGAGCAACATCTCGGGCTCGTCGACATCGAACGTGGTGTCCATGATCGACGGCTTGATCCAGTGTGCGCCGATGCACGCCACGTACGGCGTGATCCGGATGTACCCGGCCTTCTGTGCGTCGGCCGCGGTTGGGAACGACAACGCAATCGTGCGCGCAGTCACGAGCTCCCGACCCAGAAGCTCGCGGGTCGACGCGTCGGTGATCGCAACCTGCGACGACGGACCGCGTTCGCCGTGGCCGCCCGATGCCTGACCTTCCGACACCGGCGGGCCACTCTCCTCGCACGGCGAGGTGCCGTTCGAGGATTCGATGCCGCCCGCGTGCGAATCGCCGGCGCCTGCCGCGACCAGGGTCTCCGGGTCGACGTTCTGGCCGTCGATGGTGACCGTCCCCTCCGTATGCGAGTGGTCGTCGGCAGCTTCGGTGCTCGCAGCGCCATGGTCGTGGCTTTCGCCGGCGACGGCAGGGACGAGTGAGAGGGTGGAGAGGATTACGACTGTTGCAGCCAATGCTCCGACTGCGGGCAGCGCAGTCGATGGCATCAGGCGCCAGCGGGTTCGCGCCGAAAGGAGGCTCGCGCTCCCGAGGACCGACACACCTTCGAAGACGCTGGCGAGCACGTCGGGGAACCTCGCCGCCTCGGGTGTCCAGGGATCGGTATCGAAGGGCGTGCCGACAACCCGGGAGACCACCCACACGCCGATGATCGCCAGGTTCATGATGACGCCACCCCGCAGGACGCCGCGACTCGGCCGCATCACGACGGCAAATGCGAATGCGAGCTGAAGCCACGCGGCCGCCGCAAAGAACATGCCGTGGGCCACGCTCACGTCGAAGTGCTCACCCACCACGGCGAAGTGCACGAACGCACCGCCGAGGGAGAGCGCGGCCAGCGCCCAACGCGACGTGCCGTCGAGCTGTTCGAGGTCGTCGCGGCGCGCGGCCGGTCCCATGGTTTCCTCGCGATCCCCCACAGCCCCAATGCCACGGAGAAGGTGCAGGAAGCATACGGGCCGCTCGAAACCCGGCCCAGTCCCCCTCAGGCCCCGGCCAACCCTTCCCACCCGGCCGGCGGCGGGGCAAGACGCCAGAACTGCTCGGGTGCTGGTGCGGTGAGCTTGGCGCTCAAGTCCCACTCGGCTTCGAGCGCGCGGATCTGCGACGGGTAACACGCGTACGCCGCCATCTTGCGCTCATGATCCACATCGACGGGCACCGCAGCCGGAGTCGGCCATACCCCGGCGCGCAGCAGCTTTGCCACCCGCCACGCCAGTAGCCCTGGGATGTGCTTGTACCCGGTGTCCTCGTAGCAGAACCAACTTGGCCCGCTCCCGGCACCGGGCGGCGACATGCGGTCGCGCACAAGCAGGCAGGCGTCGTGCGTAGCGTCGTGGTCGGGGTTGGCCAGACCGAACGGGGCGAACACCACGGTCGGGTCGAGGTCGCGCAGCGTGCGCTCGAGCCCGTCGACCACGTCGGGCGCTCGCACCCAGTCGGCGCGCTCGAGATACGAGTGCTCCACGTAGTCGAGCCACACCGGATGCGCCTCGAGCACCGCCAGCGCGGCCGCGTCTTCGGCCCGCCGGGCCACGTGCACCTCGTCGCCCTCCACAAACCCACAGATGGAGTCCCACCGCTCCATCGGACTCGGGTACTCCGTCGGACGGCCCGCGAACACCGTGACCACATGCGCGCCGGGGTGCGCGGCCATCAGGTATGAGCACCCGAGCACGGCGTCGTCGAGGTGCGGCGACACGATGACGACTCGATCGAGCTCGCCGGGCGCCACCAAGCCCCAGTCGCGCATGTCGGTCGGCGTCGCCATGACCGCCCAGCATCGCAGATCGCCGGAATCCGCTGGCATGACGACCCCCGATGTAGAATACTTAGCCTTACTAATTAGTGAGGCGAAATGATGACACCACCGGCCACCATCACGAATACCGACCTCGCCGAGCGCCTCCGCCTCGCGGTCACCCGACTCGCGCGACGGTTGCGCCAGCACGGCGACGCCGACGACGCCTCCCCCACCCAGCTCTCAGTGCTCGCCACCATCGAGCGCCGTGGACCTATCACGCTCGGCGAGCTCGCGACGGCAGAACGCGTGCGCCCGCCCACGATCACTGCGGCCATCGACCGGCTGGAAAACCAGGGCCTCGTTGTCCGCCGCGCCGACGAGCAGGACCGGCGGGTGGTACGCGTCGAGATCGCCAGCGGTGGGCGCAAGCTCCTCGCTCGCAACCGCTCGAGCAAGACGGCCTACCTCGCCAAGCGGCTGCATGCCCTCTCACCCAACGACGCCGCCACCCTGCACAAAGCCACCGAGATCCTCGATCGACTCCTCGAGCCGGAAGCGGAACGCACGTCGTGACCCCGATCGAGCGCGCCGCGCGCCGGACATTCCACTCACTGCGCACGCGCAACTTCCGTCTGTACTTCATCGGCCAAGTCATCTCGGGCACGGGATCGTGGGTTCAGCTCGTGGCCCAGACCTGGCTCGTCTTCCGCCTCACGCACAGTGCGATGGCCGTGGGCATCACGCTTGGCTTCCAGTTCGCGCCATTGCTCCTCTTCGGCGCGTGGACCGGTGTACTCGTGGATCGGCTCGACAAGCGCCGCCTGCTGATCGCTACCGCCGCAGTGTCTGGCGGGCTCGCCTTGCTGCTCGGTCTCGTGACGCTCACCGGCGTGGCCCAGGTGTGGATGGTGTACGTGCTCGCATGCGCGCTCGGCTTGGTGACGGCAATCGAGAACCCGGGGCGCCGTGCCTTCATCCCCGAGATGGTGCCAACCGCTGATGTCGCCAACGCCGTTGGGCTCAACAGCACCGTGTTCACCACCGCGCGGGTCATCGGCCCTGCAATCGCCGGCTTGGTGATCGCCGCAGTCGGTGTCGGGTGGTGCTTCCTCGTGAACGCAGTCTCGTTCGCCGCCGTCATCTGGGGCCTTGCGGCAATGCGGCCCGTCGAGCTGCGACCCTCGCCACCTCTCGCACCGGCCAAGCGTCAGCTCCGTCAGGGACTCCAGTACGCCTGGCGCAACCGTCCGGTCCGTGCCGCGCTCTTACTGACCGGAGTGATCGGCATGTTCGCGTTCAACTTCCAGGTGGTGCTCCCCACGCTCGTGCGGCGCGAGCTCGGCGGGGGTGCCGGCACGTACGGCGTGCTGCTCGCGCTCCTCAGCTGCGGATCCCTGGTGGGTGCGCTCCTCGTCGCCCACTACGGGCGCGCCAGCATGCGGATCATGATCTCGATGGCAATCCTGCTCGGCGTGGCGATGGGCGCCGCCACCTTCGCTCCGTCGATCGCGACCGAGATGATCGTGCTCCCGTTCGTCGGGCTCACCTCGATGGTGATGCTCGCCATGGCAACGGCCGTCTGCCAGGAAGCGACTGCGCCAGAGTTCCGTGGCCGAGTGATGGCGCTCTTCGGCATGGCCTTCGTCGGCAGCACACCTATCGGTGGTCCGATCATCGGCTGGGTCTCCCAGACATTCGGGCCGCGCTTCGGACTCGGCATCGGCGCGGTTGCCTCGCTCGGAGCAGGCACAGTCGCCTACCTCGCGTACCGCCGGTCCGACGTGCTCGTACCGGTCGACGCTTCCGAGATCGCGCAAGCCACCGAGCCCTCCGTGGCGGTCACGTAACGTCGCGGCATGCAACAACGACCTCTCGGCACGACCGGCTTGTCGGTCGCACCGCTGTGCCTCGGCGCCATGAACTTCGGCGACCCGACCGCGCCAGACGAGTCGGCGCGGATGATCGACCGAGCAATCGACGGTGGGATCAACATGATCGATGTCGCCGACGTGTATGCCGGCGGTGAGAGCGAGAAGATCGTCGGCGCCGCGCTCGCGGCGAACGGCAAGCGGGACGGCATCGTGCTGGCCACGAAGGTCGGCATGGCTCGTGGCGCGAGCGACGCTGCGCAGTGGCATCGCCGTGAGCACATCATTGCGTCGTGCGAGCAGTCCCTCACGAGCCTCCAGACCGACCACATCGATCTCTACCAGTTGCACCGGCCGACCTTCGCCGACGTACCGCAAGAGGAGACGCTCGCGGCATTGAACGAGCTGGTGCAGGCGGGCAAGGTGCGCCACATCGGGTCGTCCACGCACCCCGCGTGGTTCCTGATGGAAGCCCTGGCGATCTCCGAGCGCGACGGTCTTGCTCGCTACGAGACGGAGCAGCCGCCGTACAACCTGCTCGACCGGCGTATCGAGAACGAGCTGCTCCCCTTGTGTCGCAAGTATGGCATCGGCGTGCTGCCGTGGTCGCCGCTCGGTGGCGGGATCCTGGCCGGTCGCTACAACGACGGCATCCCTGAAGACGCGCGCGCCACCCGGCGTCCACAGGTGAAGGACCGCATCACGGGCCGCGGCGTCGAAGTGGCACGTGAGCTCGCGAAGATGACCGCCGATCGCGACCTGACCGTGACGCAGCTCGCGCTCTTGTGGTGCAAGGACCAACCAGGGATCGCTGCTCCCATCATCGGGCCGCGCACGTCGGAGCAGCTCGATGACGCGATCGGCGTGCTCGACGCCACGCTCGACGACGAGACTCGCGCCGCGTGCGACGCCCTCGTGCACCCAGGGAACGCCGTCGCCGACTTCCACAACACGTCCTTCTGGATGAAAGGCACCGTCGAAGAATGAGTGAGAGGTGAGCATCAACATGGGCGACGACCTGCCTGACGATCTCCCGACCGCGGTGCTCGGCGCGCGCTTCTCCGAGGCCGTGCGCTGGGCGTCGATGCTCCATGCCGACCAATGCCGGAAAGGCACTCGGATCGCGTACGCATCCCACTTGCTCGGCGTTGCATCACTGGTGCTCGAGGACGGCGGCACCGAAGAGGACGCGATCGCGGCCGTGCTCCACGATGCGGTCGAAGATCGCGGCGTCGCCGAGGCCGAGATCCGCGCCAGGTTCGGAGAGCATGTGGCTCGCGTTGTCGTGGCGTGCAGCGACGGTGTCGACGGCCCGCGCGACTCCACGGACTGGAAGCTGCGTAAAGAGCGCTACCTCCAGCATCTCGAGCACGACGACCTGCCCGACGGCACGTTGCGGGTCGCGGCCGCCGACAAGCTGCACAACGCCCGGTCGATCCTCACCGACCTACGCGACCACGGCGTCGGCAAGCTGTCGCGTTTCAACGCGCCGGGCAACGAACAATCCTGGTACTACTCCGAGCTGCTTCGCGTGCTCGAGCTTCGGCACCCCGACTCGGTGGTGACCAGCGAGCTGGGTCGAGTCGTGTCCGAGCTGGTCAACGAGATCGAGCGCTCGTCATCACGATGAAGATCGACGCCATCGCGATGGGGCGCTCGTTGCGCGACGTCCCCAACCTGGTCCGTGAGATCGAGGACTGCGGCTTCACCGGAGTGTGGTTCACCGAAAGTGGCCGCACTGCGTACACGGGGTGCACGGCTGCCGCGTTGACCGCGGAGCATCTCGACATCGGCACGGCGATCGCGGTTGCGTTCCCACGTAGCCCGATGGTCACGGCGCAGGTGGCATGGGAGCTGGCCGACGCGACCGACGGTCGGTTTGTGCTCGGCCTCGGCACGCAAGTGAAAGCACACATCGAACGGCGGTACTCCGCGGCGTTCGAACACCCTGGATCTCGCCTTCGCGAGTATGTACTGGCCGTGAAGGCGATCTTCCGTGCGTTCCAAGGCGACGAGCCACTCGACTTTCACGGCGACTTCTGGAACTTCGACCTGATGCCGAGGATGTGGAGCCCCGGCCCGATCGACACGCCGAACGTGCCGGTCTACATCGCCGCGGTGCGCCCATGGTCGGCCCGCATGGCCGGCGAGGTGTGCGACGGGATCCACGTCCACCCGTTCCACTCGATGCGGTACCTCCAAGAGGTAGTGCTCCCGGCGGTCCACGAAGGTGCGGCCTCAGCCGGTCGGAGCCCCGACGACATCGCGGTCGTGTGCCCGGTCATGGCGATCCTCGGTGACACCGAAGAGGAACGGGTCAAAGCCCGCGCCGAGACGCGCTTGCGCATCGCCTTCTACGGCTCGACCCGCACGTACAGCGGCGTGTTCGACCTGCATGGCTGGGAGGGAACGGCCGACCGGTTGCACGAGCTCCAACGCGCCGGCGACCTCGAGGGGATGGCGGCGACGATCGCCGACGAGATGCTCGAGGTCTACAGCCTGGAATCCAGCTGGGACGGCCTCGCCGACGCACTCGTCGAGAAGTACGGCGGCATCGCCGACCGCATCGTGATGTACGACGCGTCAGCAAACTGGAGCTTCGGCGCCGGCTCGCTCGATCGGTGGCGCGACGTGACCGCCGCAGTCACCAAAGCCACCTAGATCTCGGTCGCGCTCGCTTCGGCCTCGGGTACCGAGGCCGACCCCTGTTGGGGACGCTCGGCTGCTCGGAATAGCATTCGCGGCAACGGCCCGACCGGGCAACGATCGACCAGTTGGTTCAAGGAGGTACGGGATGGGCGTAGGACGAGCACTCGGAAGACTGGCCACGCTGGGCGCCGCGATCGGCGGCGTCGTCTTCTTCTGGCGCAAGAGCCAAGAGAAGAAGACCGGTCCCGCAACCACACCGACGGCGAGCGACACGCCGTAGTCACTCGCGCAATACCTTGCGCAATACCTTGCGCATCTCGGGCAATCGCGCGCCCCTGGGTGGGTGCTCGATTGCCCCGAAATGAGCAGGAGTCGCGAGCGGGAGTTGCGAGCAGGAGTTGAGGATGGGCTTTCCCAAAGACGTCGGTGCCGTCGACTTGATGATCGGCTTCCCGATGCGCGATCACCACAAGGTCTACGAGTACTTGATGAAGGGGATCAAGGACGACGAGTCCGAGAGCATGGCGATGCCCGCGGGCTACATGTTCAAGGAGGTCCCGGAGGACGCGGACGAGGGTGTCGACCCGATCGAGGTCACGATCGGCGAGATGGACAAGTGCGGCGTGGAAATGGGACTCGTCGGGCTGGGCAAGCAGTCGATCGAAGCCGCTAAGCGCTACCCCGGGCGCTTCCTCTTCTCGCTCGAGATCAATCCCAACGACGTGATGGGCACCATCCGAAAGATGCGTACCGCAAAGGACGAGCACGATCTCACTGCCGTCACGTTCTTCCCGTCAGGTTGCTTGCCGCAGGTGAACATCGACGCGGCGTTGGTGTACCCGATCTACGCGACGTGCATCGATCTCGACATCCCGATCATCGCCAACGCGGGCATCGCCGGACCGCGGTTCCCGTCGGAGTGCCAGAACGTGATGCGGTTCGACCAGGTGTGCTTCGACTTCCCGGAGCTGCGCATCGTGATGCGCCACGGCGCCGAGCCGTGGGAAGACCTCGCGGTGAAGCTCATGCTCAAGTGGCCGGGCCTCTACTACATGACCTCAGCCTTCGCACCGAAGTACTACCCGAAGGAGGTCATCAACTACGCGAACACGCGCGGGGCCGACAAGGTGATGTACGCGGGGTACTACCCGATGGGGCTGTCGCTCGAGCGCATCTTCGACGAGCTGCCTGACGTACCCCTGCGCGATCACGTGTGGCCGAAGTTCCTGCGCGAGAACGCGATGGAAGTCTTCAAGATCCCCTCATGAGCGCGACCGTCCAAGAGCGCTACACGCTCATCTCCGCCGACACGCATGCCGGCGGATCGATGGAGCAGTACACGGAGTACCTCGACCCGGCGTTCCGCGACGAGTTCGAAGCCTGGCGCAACCGCTACAAGAACCCGTTCAAGGACCTCCACGGACATCTGCGCACGCGCAACTGGGACAACGAACGTCGGTTCAAGGAGCTCGAGGACGACGGGGTCGTCGGTGAGGTGATCTTCCCGAACACCGTCCCACCCTTCTTTCCTACCGGCGCCATCGTCGCCCGTCCGCCGAACGCCGAGGAGTACCGGCAGCGCCTTGCCGGCATCCGGGCGCACAACCGGTGGCTCGCCGACTTCTGCTCGGTCGCGCCGGCGCGCCGCGCCGGCGTGGGGCAGATCTTCCTCAACGACGTCGACGAGGCCGTAAAGGACATCCACTTCATCAAAGAGCACGGCCTCCGCGGCGGCGCGCTGCTCCCGGGCGTCCCCGACGACACCGATCTCCTCCCGCTGTGGGATCGGTACTACGACCCGCTCTGGAGCGCGTGTGAAGACCTCGAGGTTCCGATCACGCACCACTCCGGCCAGGGTTCACCCGACTACGGGAAGTACTCCGTCGCCTGGACGATGTGGATCTGTGAGACACAGTTCTTCTCGCACCGGCCGCTACACCACTTGATCATGGGCGGCGTGTTCGAGCGCCACCCGAAGCTCGTGTTCGCGATGACCGAGCAGGGGTGCGCATGGATCCCTGGCGTGTTGAAGATGCTCGACGGGTTCTACGCACAGATGGCGTCGGGGCGCATGGGCGAGATCAAGTTCGATGCCGAAGACCGATTGTCGCTCAAGCCGTCGGAGTACTTCGCGCGCAACTGCTACGTGGGGGTGAGCTTTCCGAACCCGGTCGAAGCTGCGGCGATGAAGACCGTCGGAATCGATCGGTGCATGTGGGGCAGCGACTACCCGCACCATGAGAGCACGTACCCGTACACGACGGAAGGGCTGCGCATCGCGTTCTCCGACTGGAGCGAGGCCGACGTGCGCCGCGTCGTCACCGAGAACCCCGCCAAGATCTACGGCTTCGACGTCGACGCGCTCGCCCCCTTTGCGGCCAAGGTCGGACCAACCGTCGACGAGATCAAGGTGCCACTCACCGACGTACCGAAGGACTCGGGCAGCCCGGCGTTCGCCCGGCAGTCATCGTCTCGCTAGCTCGTGTCCTACCTCTGGTAGCATAGAAGTATGAAGGTCAGCGTAAGTCTGCCCGACGAGGACGTGGAGTTCCTCGACGCGTACGCCGACAGCCAGGGCATCGGCTCCCGATCGGCTGTCGTACACAAGGCCGTTCGACTGCTGCGCGCGTCCGAGCTCGGCCCGGCATATGAACAGGCATGGAGCGACTGGGCCGACGGCAACGACGAAGACCTTTGGGACCAGGCGACGGGTGATGGTCTGAGCTGATGCGTCGTGGTGAGATCCGGCTCGTTGACCTCGATCCGGCTCGCGGCGCGGAAGCCGACAAGCGGCGACCCGGGATCATCGTGAGCAACGATGGCGCGAACAGCACCGCCGAGCGATTGAGCCGAGGCGTGGTCACCGTGGTACCGGTCACTTCGAACACCACCCGTATCTACCCGTTCCAGGTTCTCTTACTTGCCTCGGAGACCGGGCTCCAGCGTGATTCAAAGGCACAGGCCGAGCAAGTGCGGTCCATTGCCGTCGAACGCATCGGCGCACTCGTTGGTGTCGTCAAGGAAGAACTCCTCGCCGCCCTCGACGAAGCGCTCCGACTCCATCTCGCGCTGTAACGGAACTTCGGCACGTTGAAGGAGACATGCACTCCCTCAACGTGCCGAGAATCCCTGTTAGTCGTCGAGCAGCTCTCGTGCGTGGCGGGCCCAGCGTTCGCCGTCGACCAGGACCATCGTGGCTTCGCAGGTCGCGAGGATCTTGTCGCCGAGGCGGACCTCGGCGTCCACAATCAGCGTGCGCTCCGCGCGTTCACGTAGCCGGGCCCGAAACTCGACCGGTCGTTCGGTCGGCACCGGCGCCTTGTACACCACCGTGATGCGGCCGGTGAAGCCTGGCTGTCCGACCATGCCCAGGATGAACCCGACGAGGTCGTCGAACACGGCCGCGACCATCCCGCCGTGCACGCGACCGGGTGCACCCTCGAACGCCGCGCCGAAGTACGCATCGGCAACGACTTCATCACCCTCGCGCCGTGCTTGGAAGTCCACCGAGGTGGCGTTGGCCGGACCCGCGATGGCGCGGTCGTCCATAGGGTGTCGGCCCTTGGCCTTGGCGTCGATGACTGCTCCCTCGCCCAACGCGCCCTTACCAAAGGTCGGGACGATCCGCTCGCGTCGCGGTGTGCCCTCGAGTGCGGGCATCACGTCGGCGATGAACTCGCTGATCCGATGCAAGGTCTGATCGTCCGCCTCGTGGGCGCTGATTGCGTGCGCGAGCTTGCGCACACCCGCTGCTGCGGCCAGTCGCGGATCGTCGGTGCCGCCCGAGACCGCCGGCAGGATGCTCACTTCTGCCCTGGTCCCGACCCTTACCACCACGACTTCACGCATCGAGCGTGATCGTAGGTGACGGGTGGGATCGTTACGAAGCCTCCGCGCGCACCGCGTAAATGTGACCGCCCGGGGCGACCCGTTGCCGCACCACACCGTCACGCACGACGAGAAACTCGCCGGCCTCGAGCTTCTCCCAGCCCGGCTCGTCTGTGAGAGGGACGCTGGCCACGATCACGGCGTGCTCGTCGGGCGCGTCGCTGAGTCGCAGCGACAGGTGGTAGTCGGCGTCGGACAACTCCATCTCACCGAGATCGGCGGCGCGCTTCGCCATGACGTGCAGGGTCTTGTGCCCATCGTGATACGCGAACAGCGTGCGACCATCTGACAGCAGGAAGTTCACACGGCTGTCGAGCTCCGAGAGCTCACGGCCCGTCGCGAGCACTTCCGCGGCGATGTCGTCGTCAGACGCATCAGCGCCCAGACCTTCAAGGCGAGTGAGCACGTGATGGAAGGACCGCTCGGAGTCGGTGTCGCCTGCTTGCACATAGCGCCCGGTGTCGAGGCGTGAGAGTGCCTGCACCGTGCCGTTGTGCGCGAACACCCACTCGCGCCCGAGCGCCTCAGCCTGGAACGGGTGCGTGTTCTCGACCGTCGGATCGCCGATCGTCGCAGCGCGCACGTGCACCACGAACACTTCGCTCACCGGCGGATTGTCGGCGAGCTCCGCGGCCAGCGCGCTCTCGTTCGCCGGGATCGGCTCCTTGAGCACGTGCGGCTGCCCGTCGCTCCACCACGCGATTCCCCAACCCTCGCGGTTCTCCTCGGCGCGCGGTCGGAACTCGTGGAAGTACACGCCGAACTGCGCCGCCGGCGCGACCGACACTCCGAGCAACTCGCACATAGGAGGGTTCAGGCCTCCGGGAGTGGACGTTCGGCGAGGGACTCGGCTGCTTCTTGGTCGAGCACCGCGACCGCACGGTCGTAGAGCGCACGGGCTTCTTCGGGCGTATCACCGACGGCGGTCATCCCCAAGTGTCCCGATTCGGTCAGCGCCGCCATCATGTGGAGCACGATGCCGGTCTGACGCGACTGGTCGAAGTGCAAGCCATGCCGAACCACGATGTCGAACAGATCGTCGGGGGTGAGCCCGCGGTACGCCGGCGACTCCACGTGGTCGCTCGCGATGAAGCACTTCGTCTGCCCCGACGGCGCGGTGAACGTGGCGGTCTCGGAGTCGTACTTGCCATCGGTAAGGAACTGCAAGGTGAGGAACGGGTGCGTCGTGCCACCCTTGCGAAGGTTGATCTCGATCGCGTAGGTCTCCCACTCACCCGCGGCATTGCGCACGGCCACGAAGTCGAGCGCGAACCGCCCGATGACGCCTTCCTTGGCGAGCCGCTTGCCGATCTTGGCCGCCTCGCGCGTGATCGTGGGGGCGTACTCCGGGTTGGCGGGGAACACGCAGCCCAGGTACGACTGCCCGCTCTTTCCGCCGAGCAGCTGGTCGTGCGTCGAGAGGAGCTCGACGTCACCAAGTGGTGTGGCGCGCAGCTGCACACTCGGACTGCAGAAGTCGGTGCCCTGGATGCGCTCCTCGATCACCCCGCCGCGCTCTTCGAGTTTGGCGACGTAGCCGGGGTACGTGGCGTCTTCGAGCTCGAACTCCATCGCCTCGACGGCCTTGACGATCGCCTCGCGCTCACCTGGCGCTCCGGGCTCGGGAACCCCCGCGAGATCGACGAGCGCGTTGCCCTCACCCGACACGCCTTCGTTGAGCTTGACGAGCATCTGCGCGATCTCCGGCTTGCGTCCGCGCACATCGATCATCGCGTCGACGACCTCGTCGATGCTCGAGAGGTTCTCGATGCCGAGCGGGTACGGCACACCCTCTTCTTCGAAGAGCTGGCGGCAGCCACTCTTCGTACCGAGCGGGAAGTGTCGCGGGTCGGCGCCGTACATCGGGATGCCGAGCCGCACTGCGAGGTCGCGCTCGAGCTCGGTGGTGTTGTACGGCACGAGGTGAGCTCGGGACTTGTCGGGGATGAGAGCACGTATGCGCTCCATGAGCCGGGGTCGTTGGAGCAGCTTCACCGACAGCGGCGCGGGTCCACCGTCGAGCACCGGGACGCAGAACAAGCGCGGCCGCGCGTGGCTCGGAATGACGCCCGGCAGCAGGTCGAGGTAGTAGTCGATCACGCTCGGGAGGATCGGCTGCGAGGTCACATAGATGAGCCGCGCGCGCGGCTGGCGCAGCAAGAGAAGAAGGAAGAGGTAGCGCTCTTCGTAAGGCTGCATGGAGATGGTCGAGCCCTCTACCTTGTCGAGGCTGATCGAGGGGACGACGACGATCGTCTGCTCGTCCTGGTTCATCGCCTGGATCGACTGCCAGAGCGGGACGAGCTTCTCCTGGAGCAGCTCGAAGCGCTGCTGTGCGTGCGGCGGTGACTCGGGTACAGCCTCTTCGGCGTCCATCGTGCTTCTCCTCTGTTTGCGGTCCCAGGCAGTCCCCGACTCGTCAGCGTATCCAGCGCTTACCGCCACCCGCATCGCTGGGCGGTGCTGGCGCAAGCCGGTCGGCGATCAGGCCTCGGCGCGCAGGAGACTCACCGTGTGGTCTGAGGCTTGACCACCACCTCTCCGATCATGCCGTAGGAGAAATGTCCTGGCAGGTGACAGGCGAACACGACGACGCCGGGGGCGTGGAACGTGGAGGTGGTCGAGGCAGTCTCTCCGGGTGCTACCGACACTTCGCCGGGCACGGTGCCGTGCTGACCGTGTGTACCGGCCTCGTGCAACGAGTGCACGCCACCGTCGCCCACGATGAACTCGTGACCGATCGGATCGTGGTTCACGATCCGGAACGTGACTGTCGAGTGCTGGAGCACCACCACCCGCGTCGGCACGAATCGACTGTTGTTGATGTCGAGCGTGACCGTCACGTCACCCGGACCAAGCACATCCGGATCCGAGTTCGTCGTGGCACCCGGAGCCGCGAGCGCGAACACCACGGCCGCAACGCTGGCTGCCATCCACATCGCCGCGAGCGTCCATACCAGTCGCGCTCCTCGGCGCATGCGCGTGCGCCGAGCCATCAGGCGCTCTCCGCAGTACCACGGGGGCGACTACGACGTCCGGTCATGCTGAACACCACCAACCCGGCAACCACGGCGACGATGCCCACCGCGACCGGCCAATCCGCGCCGTCATCGCCACCAACAACCGCGACGGAACCGAGCAGCGCGGCGTCGTCGATGCCCGCGGCGAGCTCCGACGGCTCCTCGCCGTCGTGCGTCGAGATGGCGAGGTCGAAGTCGAGCGCGCCGGCGGGTGAGTCCACCGTGAGGTACGACAGCCAGAGCTCCGACGGCACCCACTCCATCCCCTTGTCCGACCGGAGATCCGACAGGAGCAGGTCCGACGCGGCGGCACTGCGCTGGAGCGTGAGTCCCGACTCCCCTGCAAGCAGCTGCGGCTCATCAGGAGTCAGCAGGAACACGTCGGCTTGCACGATCTGGTCCGGCTCCAA